>QHMS01000188.1 GCA_003217895.1 Verrucomicrobiota bacterium | reverse complement strand
ATCGCCGGTAAAAGCTCGTGCGCGGCAGGTAGCGCGCGAGGAGCGCGATGATGATGAATGATCCAACAATCGCAATGAACATGTTAAGCAATGGCATCGCGAGCATTTTGCCGGTTGGGAAAAAGTTTTGCCCCGGATAACGATCGATCATTGTCCAGAGTAACGACGCCAAGATGAGGAATACGCCGACGACACCGAAAACGATTGTGCTGTGCGCGAAAAAGAGAATCTCAATCAACACGAGAACCATTCCGAGGACGAACAGCGCGACAACTTCCCAGCCGGCGAGCCCAGCCAGGTAATGCCCAAGGAAGAAGAGTGCGAAACAAATCGCAGAGATAATTCCGGGCCACGTCACACCCGGAATCTTGAATTCCAAATACGCGCCGAGGATTCCACCCAGCAGAAGCAAAGGCGCGAGCGCGGTGATCCGAAACGCGATTTGCTCGAAGCCGGTAGGTTCGACAGTGGCGATATTGCCCTTGAGTCCGGCTTTTTTGGTTAGATCGGCAATGGAATCGACAATGCCTTCCGCGAGCAACGGTTTGTCATTGATCCGTTCAGTCGCTTCCTGAGCATTCAGAGTCAGGATCGCTCCCTTGGGATGAACAACGCGGTCGCCGATTTTCACTTCCTTGTCTTTGTTCATGAACGCCTCGGCGACGTCGGGATTATGTCCGTTCTTGATCGCAGAGCCGCGGATGAGCGCAGACCAGTACGAAATCGTCTTTTCCTTCGCAGTGGCGGGTAGGTCTTCACCCGTTGAAAGGATCGGAGCGGCGGCGCCAATTGCGCTGACCGGCGCCATGTAAATGTGTTGCGTTGCGATGGCGATTAGCGCGCCGGCAGAACCGGCGTTTGTGTTGATGAACGTGTAAGTGGGAGTTTTCGTTTGATTAAGCGCGTTCACAATATCGGATGCGGAATCGAGTCGGCCGCCGTACGTGTTCATGTCGAAAATAATCGCAGACGGTTCGTCGCTCTCGGCTGTTTTTACTGCGCGTCGCAAAAACGCGAGCAAAGAGGGCGCGACTTCACCGCGCAACGGCACGACAACCACGTCGCCTTTGTGGATGGGCTCACGCGCTTCCGCCGTTGCTATCTCAGGCAAGGCGAAAAACAGAATTGCCAACAACAGTTTCACGGGTTGGACATTGATTCGCACTGCGTAAGTTTGGCATCGCTTCCGAAACCGAACGAGGCAAAAATAACCAGGCGCGCATGGGAACGATTCCTTCGGAGACAATCGAGCAAATCGCCGCCGCGAACGACATCGTCGAAGTAATCGGAGCGTATTTCCCGCTGAAGCGCGCGGGGGCGAATTTCAAGGCGCTCTGCCCGTTTCATCAGGAGAAAACGCCGTCGTTCACGGTGAGTCCGAGCCGGCAAACGTTCCATTGCTTCGGCTGCGGCGTGGGTGGGAGCGTCTTCAGGTTCGCGATGGATTACGAGCATACAGATTTTCCGTCAGCTGTACGCAAGCTCGCTGCGCGAGTCGGCATCACGGTGGTGGAGAAGCGTGGCGCCGCGGATGAAGATCGACAGCACGAGACACGCCGGACGCTGTTGAAACTTCATGGTGAAGCTGCGCAATGGTTCCATGAAAATTTGATCAAGAGAGAGGTTGGCGAACCGGCACGACAATATCTCAAACAGCGCGGCATCACCGCGGAAATCGCGAAGCGCTGGCAACTCGGCTACGCGCCTGACGAGTGGGACGCATTCGGCGGTTGGGCGCGCGCATCGCGGGCGCATCATGTTCCCCATACACAATGACGTGGGTGAAGTGATCGCATTCAGCGGGCGGCTTCTGAAAAATGAAGAAGGCGCAGCGAAATATTTGAACTCGCCCGAGACGCCGCTCTTCCGAAAAGGCAACGTGCTTTTTGGACTGCACAAATCCAAACGGGCGTTGATCGAAGCCAACTCGGCGATCGTGTGCGAAGGCCAAATCGATTTGATCAGCTTGTTCGAAGCGGGAATCACAAACGTGGTCGCGCCACAGGGGACGGCGTTCACGGAAAATCAGGCGCGAATCCTGAAGCGTTTCGTGGATGAAGTGGTTCTCTGTTTCGATTCAGATGCGGCCGGTGCCAAAGCGGCCGAGCGTTCTCTGGATGCATTGTTACAAAACGATTTGATCGTGCGCGTAGTGGAGTTGCCGCGCGGTGAAGATCCCGATTCGCTGGTTCGTGGGGAGGGGAAAGAGAAATTCGAAAATCGTGTCGCCGGTGCGCAAGATTTTTTTGATTATTGGATCGAGCGGGAAATGGAAGCGGCGGACGTGAGCTCTCTGGGCGCGAAATTGCAGCTCGCGCGCAGAATGGCCGAGACTGTCTCTCGGGTGCACGATCCGCTCATGCGCGGGGAGGTGGTGAACAAAGCATCCGCGCGGTTGGGTGTTTCTCCCGCGGATTTTGCAACACTCCTCTCGACAAAGCCCCGGGGAACCGCTTTCTCGGAGGCACCAGAGTCCGCGCGTGCTCAGGCTGCGCCGGCGCCGCGACACGACGTTGCGATCCTTTGCCTTCTGGCGTTGCGCGACGAGGCTGCGCGAAACTTTCTTCTCGCACAAAGTTGGCGCGAGATTCTCGAGCAATTGCCGGACGCGGAAATTCTCATCCGCATTCTTGAAAGTGAACTGCATCCTGA
>QHMS01000187.1 GCA_003217895.1 Verrucomicrobiota bacterium | reverse complement strand
TTGAGAAATGGTGGCTTGGCATTCGCCATGGCGTGCTTCGGCGCCGCCTGGCCGCCGCGCAGAACCGTATAAAGCTTCCGGAACTGAGCACCGGGGACGTCGTAAATTTGCAGAAACAAATTCTTGACCTGCAGGAACAGCTCCACGAGCTTTCGCAGCCCGCCGGCGCGGCCGACAATTAGGTGTCGATCATATTGCCGTGCGGCAGGTCGAAGGTCTTAGTCCAATCCGGAACAACACTATCTTGGCCAGGCATTCGAAACGAAGGGGAGGCAGGCGACAATCGTCGGCGCAACGGCTTAATCGAAGCCATCGCCATCGTCGGCGGGGCGTATCAAGGCGAGCTTTCACTTCTCGAAAGAATCGGAAAAAACCGCTAGGAATCGCGGCGCGCAAAGTCAAGCGCATCAGATCCGGCTCGAAACGGCGTCACAACGGATCGCTGCCCGAGCCATCGCGGCAGCTGTCGGCCTCCATTGTATTTTCGGCTATTGAAGTTCAGAGCCGTATTCGTGAATTGATCAAGCTGGCAAAAGAACAAGGCTACTTGACGTTTGATGATCTAAACGAGGCGTTACCCGAGGGAGTTACCGACGCCGATGAACTGGATATTATCCTCACCCGGCTGCGCCGCCTGGAGATCGACATTATTGAAGCGTCGGAGGTGGATCGCTACAAGGACGGTAAGAAAGACGCAGACGAGGAAGAAGAAGAGGAAGAGAGAACCGAAACCAAGGTTGATATTCTGGACGACCCGGTGCGGATGTATCTCAAGCAAATGGGCCAGGTCCCGCTTCTGACCCGGGAACAGGAAGTCGAAATATCCAAACGGATTGAAGAGGCCGAAGGAATGGTGCACAAGCACATTAGTCGCTTTGGCTTTGTTGCGCGCGCCCATCTGGATCTCGCCCAAAAACTGCTCGAGGGCCGGGAACGGTTCGACCGGGTGATTCTCGACAAAAAAATCGAGAGCCGGGAAAGATATATGAAGAAGCTCCCCCGTCTTTGCAGACAAGTGGAACAATTAAGCGTGTCAATTAGCCGGCAATTTTGCGATGTCGTGAGCAACTCTTCGAAGAAACGCTCTCAGAAGCTCAGGGCTTTGCAAAGAACCATCGCTTCGCTGCAGCGCATTTACCCGCATTTTTACCTTAAGCAGAGAGTTACGGAGGAATTTGTGCACCTGGCAGACGACGCGCACCACACGTCGCTTTATCTTCAAACCGAGATCGCCAAAAATCCTCGAAGTCAAAAGAGGCGGCTGCAACTTCAGCACAAGATGCGTGAGTTAGAAAAGAGCCTGTGGTTTTCGCTTTCTGACTACGCAGAAGAGTATCGGATGCTCAAGGGCTGGCTGCGCCATGCATTCAAGGCCAAAACCGAAATGGTCGAAGCCAATCTCCGTCTGGTTATTTCCATCGCAAAAAAATATACCAATCGCGGTCTCTCGTTTCTCGACCTGATCCAGGAAGGGAATATGGGCTTAATGAAGGCAGTCGAGAAGTTCGAGTATCGGCGGGGCTACAAGTTTTCGACTTACGCGACATGGTGGATTCGCCAAGCCATCACTCGCTCCATCGCAGACCAAGCGCGCACGATTCGAATTCCAGTGCACATGATTGAGACGATTAACAAGCTCATGCGTGTACAGAAACAGCTGGTGCAGGAATATGGGCGAGAACCGAGTCCGGAAGAAGTGGCGGAAGAAGTGCTCCTGCCGGTGGATCGTGTTCGCGCGGTGCTTAAGATGGCGCAGCAACCAATCTCGCTCCAGTCCCCGGTAGGCGAGAGCGAGGAAACAAATTTCGGCGATTTTATCGAGGATAGAGGAGCCGAGAACCCGAGCGACATGACGGCCATTGTCCTGCTAAAGGAAAAAATCAAGGACGTGCTGGAGACGCTCACTGATCGGGAGCGTCAAGTACTCGAACAACGATTCGGGCTGGTCGACGGATACAGCCGAACTTTGGAAGAAGTAGGCCGGCAGTTCCAGGTTACCCGCGAGCGCATTCGCCAGATCGAAGCAAAGGCGTTGCGCAAGATGCGGCATCCAACCCGTATCCGACAACTGGAGGGATTCCTTGAGGCCCCTGGACTTTAAACATCGATTTTCAGCGCTCATTCGAGCGCAACTTCCAACTCTGCAAATGGTTGAATTGACTGGAGACCATGGAACGTCAAGATGACAACAAGTTGTGGGATATTCTGGGCCGTGTCCCCGAGCCCAAGCTTTCGCCATTCTTCGCCCGGAACGTGCTTAGGAAAATCCGCCAGGACGCGACTCGCTTCGAGCGGGCGCGGAACTGGTTTAGCCTGCGAAGGCTCGTTGCAGCATCCGCTGTGGCGGTCGTCGTGGTCGGCATGGCTATCGCCACGCATCATCCAGTCTCCCAGAGAGCGTCTGCAAATGATTCAGACGTGGTGGCTAAAATCGCTCCACAAGATTATGACGTCGTGGCTGATCTGGATGAATTGATCGCCTGGGATGAAAATACCGTGTGGGAAGAAAAGCCGACTTTGTAAATTAGTCGTTGCTCTGTCGGTTTTCGTTTTATCCTGCGCTGCCGTACAAGCGCAACCGCAAGGACAACCACATCGACCCATGGGTCGGCCGCCCACCGGAGCTCCTCACGGACCGCCATCAGCCTCGAGCATTCGCGAGCGGTGGCAGGCACTTCCTCCAGAGGCCCGGCAAAATTTCCAGCGCAACGCTGAGCGCTGGATGCGGATGAGCCCCGAGGAACAAAACGTCATGCGCCAGCGAGAGAATTTGCGCCGTGAGAAGATCCAGCGCGAGACCGAAGCGGCACTTCGCGAATCCGGTCTCCACCTGAATTCGCAGGAACGCGCTCAATTTGAATCGCGCTACATGCAAGAACGCCGGAAAGTTGAACAAACACTCCGGCACCAGATCGAAGCGGAACGGCAGAAGGAATTACCGGCGCTGATTCAGCAGCTGAAGAAAGAGTTCCAAATTGACCAACCCGCCAAGAGTCCCGCGACCAAACCGGCGGAGTCGGTGAATCCAAAAAAATAACGCCGGCTTTTTTGCAGGGAAAAGATTCGCTCCTAAAAAAACTGGCTCGAAATTGCTTTCGAGCCAGCTCAGTCTGGATCTAGATTTCTGGATCCTACGTCACCTTTAGTATCGATAATAATGGTGGTGACGATGGTGGCGGTAATAACGATGCCCGCCGTACCAATAATAAGGCCGGTAATAGCCATAGTACGGATACGGCCGGTAATAGCGGTACGGGTAATAATAGCCATATGGGTAATATCCATAATAGCCAGGTCCGATCCCTATTCCGACCGCAACGCCAGCGTCAGAACGCTGCGCGGGAACGAAAGCCAGTATCCCGGCCACCAATCCAATTAAGAGAAGTTTTTTCATTGTTTTACCTCCCAATAATTAAACAGGAGCTAGAAGGGAAAGTTTTTCGATTTATTTTGGTGCAAGAGTTTCGGGATAGCCCGTGATGCAAACGCTTTGCCCAATCCGTCGATACGAAACGCAGCGAAGTCGCATCGCATTCGCGGTGTTTTTGGCGCCCCGGCCCGGGAACGCGATCACTGATCCTCCGCTCAAGATCGGACCCAGATAGAGTTGCACTTTGTCAATGAGACGCGCATCGAGCGCTTGGCCGAGCACTTCGCCGCCGCCCTCGATCAGCAGGCTGGTGATACCTCGTTTGCCGAGATTGTTCAGCACGGTAGCCAGAGATTCACCCCGATAAATTAGCGTTCGTGAAGCGAACCGGTCAGAAAATAAGTGAACACGTCTTGGCAGTTTGCCTGAACGGGTCAGCACAATGCGCCAAGGTTGTCGCACTTGGCGCACATCGCGCACAGTTAATCGTGGATTGTCGACTCGTACCGTCTCCGCTCCAACGAGTATCGCGTCCACTTGCGCGCGAAGGTGACGCGCGTGACGGCGAGCCGAAGGATCTGTGATCCACCGCGGCTCGCTAGCAGGCCGCGTTAATCGGCTATCCAGCGACATGCCGCATTTTGCGATAACAAAAGGGCGTCTCGTGACAATCCACTTGTTGAAAGCCTCGTTGAGCCGCGCGCAATCATCCGCTAAGACGCCTTCTCGGACTTTGATACCCGCATTTCGCAATTGCATGATGCCTTTGCCGGTGTGGCGCGGATTTACGTCAGTCGCGCCGACCACCACGTTTTTGAGTCGAGCTTGGATTATCGCGTCTGTGCACGCAGCGGTGCGCCCTGCCGTGGAGCACGGCTCCAGAGTAACGTACAGTGTGGCGCGCGCAGGCACACGCGCGCTGAAATCTCGAAGGCACGCAATCTCAGCGTGATCGCCGCCCGGTCTCCGATGATGACCTTTCGCTGCTATTCGGTTGTCAATAACCAGAATCGCTCCCACCGCAGGATTGGGGCTGGTCTGGCCGAGCGCCTTTTTGGCCTCGTTCAGCGCAACGCGCATGAATTTTTCATCTCGTCCGGTCGTCATTGCTCCGAGAGATGAATAATGGTTTTCGCCAATCGAGGCAATGCGGCTTCAGGGTCGCGTTCAAATCGTGCCTGGAGGGATTCGAACCCCCAACCTTCTGATCCGAAGTCAGAAGCTCTATCCGGTTGAGCTACAGGCACTGTTGCAGAAGTGATCGGTGAACAGTGATCGGCAAATGCGCGCTGCGTTTACTGATCACTGATCACGGGTCACTGCTCACATTCTGAAAAAATGGGGTGGCCGACGGGACTCGAACCCGCAACAACCAGAACCACAATCTGGGGCTCTACCATTGAGCTACGGCCACCATCATTGGCGGAAAACAAGATTTTAAAATTCGAATTTCTTTTTGCAAATAAAGGACTGGACTTTTCCCGGTCGTTCCACTAATTCTCGCCGCTGGTGGAACGAAAATCTGCCCGCAGCTGGATTGTCATGATGCCTCGCCATCGCACGAGGCGAGCCTTTGCGGCTTTGCTCGCTCTCTTCTTTTTCCTTGGGGTTACGCACGTTCTTGTGGGGCAGCAGGACGATCCGAGCGAAATTTTTCTGAAGGCGTATCTCTCCGCACAACAGGGTGAAAAGCTGGAACATGAAAACCGATTTAACACGGCCCTGGCTAAATATCGATTCGCTGGCAGCCTGATCGCGCAGTTGCGCAGATCGCATCCGGGTTGGCAATCAGCAATCGTGGAATATCGCGGTCGAAAGATCAGCGAAGGAATCCTGCGCACCCAGGCGAGGATGACGAAGCAAAATGCGCTAGGCGCCAGTGCAAATCCGTTGCCTGAAATTGCCCCCTCATTGCCGGAGAGTGAGGACTGGTCCGAGCCCGGGCCTGA
>QHMS01000186.1 GCA_003217895.1 Verrucomicrobiota bacterium | reverse complement strand
TCTCCGTTTCGCCACGCTCATAAAGCGTGTTGCCGAGATTGTAGTGGCCCTTGCTTTGCAAACCGGTATCTCGCGTAAGCAAAGCCTGACTAAACGATTCCAAGGCGCGGTTGTAGTCTTTCAGTTTGTAAGCCGCCGCGCCTGAATCGAATTGGACCTTGTCTTCGGCAGGCGATTGCGGATGCGATTTCAGCGTCTGCTGAAACTGCCCATAGGCATCTTCGAATTTTCCGTCGCGATATGCGTCAATTCCCGGCGCCGTGGCGTACGAGAACGACGCGAGCAAGATCAAGAGAGCGGCCGCCGCTTCCGCAGTCCTGACAGCTGCAGGAACATAGCGCCGTTCGCGGACACGCTTCCGCTCCGGAATGAAAATCGACAACGCAAGCGCAATCAACGCTGCTCCCAGCGGCCATTCGTAGCGCTCAATTGGACGTCGCGACAAACGCGCATCCATCTCAGCAGCCTGCATTTTTGCTAATCCTTCAGTTTGAACTTGCTGCATCGTGCGGGGCCCACTTTCCAAATGAATATAAAACCCACCTGTGCCCTGCGCCACTTCGCGCAAACCCTTTTCGCCCAGCCTGGACTTGTGAACCTGACCCGCTGACTCCTTGACGAAGGCTGTCTCGCCATTCTCGTCAGTTATGGGAATGAGCGAGCCTTCTGATGTTCCGACGCCCACGGTAAAAATTCGAGCACCTGCGTCTGCCGCTTCCTTTGCCATCTTTACCGCAACCGCATCACCGCTTGTTTCTGATTCTTCGCCGTCGGTAAAGATAATCAGCGCTCGATTTCCTGTCGCGCTTTTGCCGAAGCTCTGTGTGGCGAGAGCAATGGCGCTGGAGATACGGGTCCCGCCTTCGGGAATCGTCTTAGTGTCCAGATCGTTGATCGCCTCAACCACGGCATCGTAATCAATCGTAAGTGGCGCCTGTAAAAAAGCGCGCCCGGCAAAAGCAATCAGGCCTACACGGTCGCCTTGGAGTTCATTGATCAAATCCTGGATGGCAAGCTTGACGCGCTCCAGCCGGTTCGGCTGGACATCATTCGAAAGCATGCTGCGTGATGTGTCTACGGCGATGAGTAAATCGAGCCCTTTACGCTTTACATCCTGAAACGTGTAACCCCAACGCGGTTGCGCCAGACTGATAATGGCCAGGGAAAGTCCAAGCAACTGGAGACCAAATTTTATTATGCGCCGCGGCCGATTCACGGTTCCGGCAAGCTGTGGCAGCAAGCGCGCGGAAACGAACTCCTGCAGGAGCCTGAGCCCGCGACGCTCCGCACGCACAAAGAGTGCAACCAAAAGCGGAACGAGCAACAATCCCCAAAGCCATTCTGGTGCGCCAAAGGTCATGGGATTACCAATTGCCGATTGCCAATAGCCAACTGTTTAACAGATCGACAATTGGACGTTGAACGTTGGGCGTTGGACGCCGCGCCTGCATCGCTATCGCGAAAGCATTGCGGGCAGGTTGGGCGCTTTCTTCTCATGGAAGTTTTTTCCACACAGTCTGCGACAACAAAATCTGTACTAGAAATAGTCCGCATCCACTCATAAGACACAGCGGAAACAGATCGTGGTATTGCTGGTATTTCTTCACGCTAACTGTGGATTTCTCCAGCTTGTCTATGTCGTTATAAATCTGTTCGAGCGATTCCGTGTCAGTCGCTCGGAAAAATTTTCCGTCTGCGATTTTTGCGACTTCTTTCAGGCCAGTTTCATTAAACTCCACGCGCTGGTTTTCGTAGATGATGTTGCCCAGCGCATTGGTAAGCGGGCCTCGATTAGTGAAGATCGGCGCCGGCGCAATGCCGTTGATGCCCGCGCCAATCGCGTAGAAGTGAATCTTTAACGCTTTCACTGCCTCGGCGGCAGTGTTTGGTGGAATTTTGCCGGCATTATTTTCTCCATCAGTCAACAGGACCAGCACGCGACTTTTTGAATGTTTATCATTTAACCGGTTGGCTGCTGCCGCGATCGCCGATCCAATCGCGGTGCCGTCTTCGACTAATCCTATCCGCACGCGATCCAGATTTTGCAAAAGCCAATCATGATCCAATGTCATCGGGCTGACGACATACGGACGACCGGCGAATGCAATGATGCCGATTCGATCATTCGGCCGTTCTTCAATAAATTTGCGTGTGACTTCACGGATTGCATCGACACGAGTCGCCTCTTGTCCGCCGATCGTGAAATCCTTCGTCAGCATCGAGCCGGAGACATCCAGTACGAGCATAATGTCGATCCCGCTCGCCTCGATCTGGGTAAGACTCTTGCCGAGTTGGGGACGCGCAAGCGCAACGACGAAGATCGCGAGTGAAGCCAGCAGCAGCGTCGTCAGAATTCTTCCCGCGCGCGCCGCGCTCTGTTTTCCGATTGCTCGAAGGGTTGCTGTGGATGAATAAGTCAGCGCCGCGGCCGGCCCGCGTTTTCCACGCAAATACGCCAGCAACGGAATTGCCAGCAGCAACAGCAGCAGCCATGGCCGCGCGAAGGTCAGCGCGCTGTTTGCCGGCCACCAATCAGACAGTTGCAAGTTCCACTCCTTTCACGAAACGGATCGCTTCTCCGAGTAGCAATTCGCTGTCGGAAGATGTCGCTTCGTATCGCGCGAACTTAATCAGATCACACCGGTTCAAAAAGTCCTCCAGCAACGATTTTTCCTCGGCGGAGAACGGCGAGGCCTTTGCCAGCGCGGTCAGAAATTCAATGGAAGTTTGTCGCGTCGCCGGCAGCCCGTACTGCTGTGTCACGTATTTTCGCAAGATATCGGACACACGAATGCTGAACTGATACGGGCTCATCCTTTCAATTTCGTGGCTAATTCGTTCGAGTTCTTCCAGCGCGATCTCGCGCGGCAACTTTGGAGGCAGCGGCGGTTTGCGGCGCTTTGCGAACAGCCACACTACCAGGCCGAGAAGCGAAAGCGCCACAAACACGATCACAAAAACCAACCAGGGCGGAATCAGCGAATAATCCACCGGTGGCGCGATATCGTGGAATTCTTCGGCGAGAAAGATCGACAGGTTCATTTTTCCATCCGCTTCAACGCGTTAACGGTTCAACGCTTTAACGATCCAATTCATCGAACACCGATCCGGCGTTCGCGTTGTTTGAAAAACGAGCGCAGTGCCGGCAAATAATCTTTTCCAGTCTGCAACGCGATCGCATCGATGTTGTTCCGCCGCAGTGTGCGGGAAAGTTCTGTGTCGCGCCCGTGGACAGCGTCCATAAACAGAGCGCGCGTTTTGCGATCGGCTGTGTTTATCTCGATTTGGTCGCCGGTCTCAGCGTCTTCTAATGTAATCCTGCCGATGTTCGGCAATACTCTTTCTCGTTCGTCGCGAATGTGAATGGCGATGACATCGTGTCGCTGCCCACTTACCGCCAGCGCTCGCGAGAAATCAGGCGCCTGAAAATCGGAGATAAAAAAAACGACCGCACGTCGCGTGACAATCCTGTTCAGGTAATCAAGTGCCAGCGCCGGCTCTGTCCCGCGCCCCTGCGGTTGGAAAAACAGAATCTCGCGGATCAGCCGCAGCGTGTGAGAGCGGCCTTTTTTTGGTGGAATAAAAAGTTCGACGCGATCGGTGAAGAGAAGCAGCCCGACCTTGTCGTTGTTCCTGATCGCACTAAAGGCGAGCAAACAGGCAACCTCTGCCGCCAATTCGCGTTTGGATTGTGTTGTGCTTCCAAAATTTCCGGAGGCGCTGACATCGACAACCAGCATTACCGTTAGTTCGCGTTCCTCGGTAAACTTTTTTACAAACGCGTTGCCCATGCGCGCCGTGACGTTCCAATCAATCGAGCGAATTTCATCGCCCGGTTGATATTCGCGCACGTCTTCAAAGTTCATCCCGCGTCCTTTGAAGACGCTGTGGTAATTGCCGGCAAACGCGGTCTCGACCAGCCCGCGGGTCTTGATCTCGAGTGTCCTGATTTTTTTGAGAATCTCGGTCGTGGTCGTTGCACGCTCGTCGTCCCGAGCGTAGCGAAGCGAAGTTGAGGGAGCCCGTTGCATTATCGAGGAGCTTTGACTGGCCGAAGTTTCTCTCTCGCTATCGCGCTGGTCGGATCTGAATACGCTTCGTAATAAATCAGCTTGTGGGCATTGTACTGCCGAGCAAAGGCGCTTCCGACTCCAAGCGAATGTTCACTGGCGCGCCGCTCTAGGCTATTCGTGACACCAATGTATAACACGGTGTGGCGATCTGCGTTCGTCAAAATGTAAACGAAATAATTTTGGTGTCGCATTAGTAGGTCTTGGATTGAGCCACGGGATTCCTCGACTCCGCTCGGAATGACGGAGGCTCACGGCACAGGCAGCCCTGCAAAAATCCGTTCGATGATGGTTTCGCTGGTGACCGCTTCCGCTTCGGCCTCGTAGCTGACAATGATGCGGTGCCGCAACACGTCCGGGCCGATGCTCTTTACGTCCTGCGGCGTGACATACCCGCGCCCGTTCAGGAAGGCATGCGCGCGCGCGCCGAGCGCCAGGTAAATTGTCGCGCGGGGCGAAGCGCCGTAACGAATCAGCCCTTCAAGCCGCAAATTATATGAGGCAGGCTCGCGTGTCGCCCAGACCACATCGACAATGTAATCTTTTACTCGATCGTCGATGTAGATTTCGTTTACCACATTGCGTGCCGCAATGATCTGCTTCGGTTCGATCACCGAATCGACTCGCAAATCGGGGGCCGACGTCGCCATCAAATCGAGAATGGTTCGTTCCTCTCTCTTGTGCGGATAGCCGATGTTCAATTTGAACATGAAACGATCCAGCTGTGCCTCAGGCAGTTGGTAAGTGCCCTCCTGCTCAATCGGGTTTTGGGTTGCAAGCACAAGGAACGGATCGGAGAGGGGATAGGTCGTTTCTCCGATCGTGACCTGCCGTTCTTGCATCGCTTCGAGTAACGCGCTTTGAACCTTGGCCGGGGCGCGATTGATTTCGTCAGCCAGGATCAGATTGGAAAAAATCGGGCCAAGCTTTGTCGTAAATTCACCTGTACGCGGATTGTAAATGAGTGTGCCAATCAGATCCGCCGGCAACAGATCAGGCGTGAATTGCAATCTTTGAAATCCGGTCTGAATACACGCAGCCATCGTTTTCACCGTGAGCGTTTTGGCCAGCCCGGGTACGCCTTCGAGCAGGAGATGACCATTGGCGAGCAGACCCAGCACCAGACGGTCCACCAAATATTTCTGACCCACCACAACGTGAGCGACTTGCTGGCGGAGCGGCGGAATCCATTGACCCAGCTCTCGCACTTCCTGCGTAATTTCCTGCGTCGATTTCATACGGTTTTTGTCAGACATGTTCTACCAGGAGAACGTTCGATTAAACCCGATGCAACTGCCTCCTTGGCGACGCTTTCCCAGAGGAATGCAATCTGTGCTTTGTTTCCGGCGTATTTCGCGCCCGTGGGCGCAGGGTTAGGATGATCGGCAGCCCAGGATACGGTTCGGCTTTGCGAATCCGCGCTTCGAGGTAACGACGATAAGTTTCGTTCATCAGCCGGGGATCATTCACGAAGAGAACGAATTCCGGAGGCTGCAATTGTCGTTCTCCTTTTCCGCTTGCTTGCGCGCCGTAGAACAGTTTCAGTCGTCGACCCCGTGTCAGTGGCGGAGGATTTGCCTCGAAGGCCTGGCGCAGCAATCGGTTCAAGACTCCGGTACCGGTGTGCTGCCGAGCGGCGCGTCGGATCTTTTCGACAAGCGCAAATAGTTGGTCGATATTTTCGCCGGTAAGCGCAGATGCAATCAGCACTGGAGAACATTCGAGAAAAAAAATTCTTTCACGTGTTTCATCGACGAGCCGCGAGATCATTCGCTTTCGATCCCGTTGCGGTCTGATCAAATCCCATTTGTTCAAAACAAGAATCGCACCTTTGCGCTCTTTTTGGATTATTCCGGCGATCCGTTTGTCCTGGGCCGTCACGCCCATCGTGAGATCGATAATGAGAACACACAGATCAGCGCGACGAATGCTACGCTCCGCACGCATGACGCTGAAAACTTCGACCGAGGTCGAATGTTTTCCACGCCGGCGCATTCCGGCGGTGTCGATGAAAACAAATTTCCGGCCATTGCGCTCGTAAAGAATGTCAACGGCATCACGCGTCGTCCCCGCCAATTCGCTCACGATCGCGCGATTGCCACGCACAATGGAATTAATGAGCGAGGATTTACCCACGTTTGGGCGGCCAACGATGGCAATGGCCAACGGAGGTTCGATGTTTGATGTTTGATGTTTGATGTCGCCAGGAACAACAGGCCAGGGGAGAAGTTGTTCGATTGCACCTAACAAGTCCGAAATACCGCGATCATGTTCCGCGCTGATCAAAAAACTTCGTTCAAAGCCTAACGAATCGAACTCTGCTGCCAGCGGCTCATGCTTTTCATTGTCGATTTTGTTAATCACGAGCACGACTGCTTTTTGCGATTTCCGCAACACGCGCGCCAGCTCTTGATCGATCGGCGACAAGCCGTCCTTTGCATCGACAACGAAAAGAAGAACATCGCTCTCGCTCAGCGCTTCCTCTGCGGCGCGACGCACCTGCGCACTCAGCTCATCCCGCGACTGCGGGACCGCCATCCCGCCGGTGTCCCACAGCGTGAACGGGCGCTCGCCGCGAGTGCAAATTCCAGAAATCCGGTCACGTGTGATTCCGGGTTGATCATGAACGATGGCAATCTTCCGGCCGACCAGACGATTGAACAGCGCGGACTTACCTACGTTTGGCCGCCCGACGATTGCGACATTGGGAATGTGGAATCGACGTTCTTGCCGATGTTCTGAGCGGGGTTCGCCTTCCATTCGCTGGAAGCCAATACTACGTGACGTGTTCGGGTCGTTCATCCCCGCAGGCCGTGTCTATGGTTTTGCCGGATGTGCATGGCCCGCAGCTTGCAATTGCCGGACCCCGTCTGTGACGTAAATGATTCCGGAAACCAAAGTAAAGAAGCCGGCTACGATCACGACGTAGAGCAGGCGAAACAGTTGGAATTGCAACATCACCCAGCCGATGGCGACCATTTGTAAAACGGTCGCCACTTTGCCGGTCCAGTTCGGTTTCACGTGCACCTTGTCAATGAGCAAATACAAAACGCCTGCGCCGACGAAAAGGATGGCATCGCGCGAGATCACCAGAACGGGGAACCAGACTGGGAATCTGCCGTAGTCGGGATCGACCTCGCTCCAATTGCTAATGCTTAATGTAATGATGCCGCTGAGCAGCAAGCCTTTGTCGGCAATCGGGTCGAGGATAACTCCCAGCGAACTCCGCTGGTGATATCGGCGTGCCACGTAACCATCCAAGCCGTCACTCAACGAAGCGATTAGGAAAATGGCTATTGCGGTGAAGCGTTCCCACTCCGCCGGCGCGCCATGCTGAACACTTTGGCCATAATAAATCGCCATCGTGACGAAAGCTGGGATCATCAAAATCCGAATGACGGTGATTTTGTTGGCCGTAGTCATGGCAGGCGCTTAGACAGATTGTAGGGCGTTTGATTCGCTCGCGCCAGCGAGCTTGTCTTCCCGGCTTCCCGTCTATGTCGCTCGGCGCCCGCCGGGTCCATTCTGTGAAACGCCGATCGTTGATCGGTGTCTGACACAGGTGCCCTGCAATCGCCTCACTCTGTTTTCCGCGCTAGCGATTTATGCCGCGGCGGCGGCCTTGTGCTGGGCTTCGGCGAATTCTTCGATCATTTTTCTGTTGAATGCTGGGATGTCGTCGGGTTTCCGGCTGGAAACCAATCCATTGTCCACGACCACTTCCTCATCCACCCAGCGCGCGCCCGCGTTGCGCATATCGACCTGGATTGCCGGCCACGATGTCATTTTCCGCCCACGAACAAGGTCCGCGCTGATCAAGATCTGCGGGCCGTGGCAGATGACTGCCACCGGTTTGTGTTTGCCGAAAAAGTGCCGCGCGAATTCGAGCGCATTTTGATCCAAGCGGAGCGCATCTGGATTTAACAAACCGCCTGGGATCATGAGCGCGTCGAATTCCTCCGGCCGCGCGTCTTTGACTGTAAGATCGACGTCAAATTTGTCGCCTTTATCTGCGTGATGCATCCCTTGGATTTTGCCCGGCTTTAGCGAAACGATTTTTGTCTCTGCGCCGGCTTCATCGAGTGCCTCGCGTGGCTTTGCCATTTCAACCTGCTCAAAGCCATCCGCCACAAGGATGGCCACTTTCTTTCCATCGAGTTTTCGTGCCATAAGATTTCCCTCTGTTAATGTTAATTAGGCGGTCGATGAAGATCGACCGTACTAATGCTACGAAGGGCAGCGGGAGGTTGGATGTAGTCACGGAAGTGTATCTTGATTACACGCCTGGCGAAACTATCTTTGAACGGTGGTCATCGACTCCATTCGCAAATTCAATCACGCCGTACCGTTCGTGCCGTACGAGATTCACATTGCAAGCGGAGAAACTTACGAAGTTCCGCATCCGGACTTCATCTTGGTTTCCCCGAGGGGGTTCGTACGTCGTTGTTGTTGATCCCAAAGATCCAAGAGAGGCCCCGAACCACATTAATGCATTGTTGATCGAGCGCGCGACGCTCCTCGATGGCCAGAAACCGCGCAGAAGCCGGAAACATTAAGGCGAGACCGCGCCTATTTTTCCCTCGGGAATTTTGAATCCTTCGATTTGTTTTTTGATTTCGTTGGCGAAGGCCGCCGCACCAGCGCCGTTTACAGCCCGGTGATCAAATGTGAGTGAGACCGTAATCACCTCTGCGTTTTCATTTGTGTTTTTGTTGCGAATTAATTGGCGGTGCGCTGTTCCAATAAACAGCGTGCCGACTGATGGCGGTACAACGATCGGCGCGCCCGCCTTGACTCCAAACGCTCCGAGACTCGTGATCACCACGGGTGCGTTCATGGCGTCAATGCGACCGCCGCGAGTAGCAGCCACTGTTTCGTTGTAGGTCTTTACGAACTCCGGCCAGCTTTTTTTATTTGCATTTGTGATTACAGCCGTCGCCAGGCGATCGTCATCGAGCGCAACCGCTATGCCTAAATCAAAATCGTCATTTTGCACAATCTGATCGTCTTCAAGCATCAGCCGGCGAAAAGGCGCATGTTTTTCCATCGCGCGCACGACGCACCACGCGATCATTACAGAAGGGGAGGGGGCGTTCTTGCCATCTTTCTTTTTCGCCGCCTCGCGTGCTTCCTGAATGGCGTCCCAGCACGCGTCGATTTGCAGGTTGGCCGGAATAACGCGGCTGAGTTTGCGCGTAATCGTTGGCGAAAGTGCCGGCTCGATACTGTAGTGGCGGGCGTGTCGCCCGCGATTGTCAGCTTCCGCAGCCGGCACGGTTGCCTCTACAGTCTTTCGATCCGCTGAAACTTCGGCCGCAGCTTGAACCTGATCTGCGAGCGCTGTCTCGTCGGCGAAAAGCGTGCCGAGCTCCTGACCGATCTCGACGGTATCCCCGACTTTCGTTTTCCATTCGCCCATCGTTCCGGCAAACGACGATTGGATCGGATACACCGCTTTATCGGTTTCCACTTCGCACAATTCGTCATCGAGCGCGACGGCGTCGCCCGGCTTTTTCAGAAGGGAAACAATTTTTGCGCTACGAATCCCTTCACCCATAACCGGCACCGTGATGTTTTGGAGGCGACGTTTGCGGATATCTGCTGTAGCCGTCGGCGCTGGCGGCTTGTCCGCCGTAGCCTCGGCGAAGGCGGATGACCCCGGCTGAGCAAATTCGGGTTCTGATACTACACGGCCGCGGTCAACGTTCGCGGCTACAACCGCGCGTTCCTGTTTGGTTGCAACGGAACGCCTGATCGCAGTGATAATGCGCTCCACATCAGGCAGCGCGGCGTACTCGTAGATCGGGTTGTATCCGATCATCACGTTGGCTTTGCTGACGAGAATCGGCGGGCTGACCAATTCATTCCAGAGCTCCGGCGTGCTTGTTACATGGGAAATAATCATTTGTCCCACGCTGCAGTTTTCGGTGTCCTCCTGTACAACGACTAGTCGGCGAGTCTTGTGAACTGAATCTTCGACCGCAATCTTGTCCCACGGAACGATCGATCGCAGGTCGAGCAACTCGACGCTGATTTCATTATCGATTTTCGCAATTGCTTCGAGAGATTTTTCGATCGTATTTCCCCAGGCGACCACAGTCACATCGGAGCCGTTCGTGCATTGGCGCGCACGCCCAAGCGGAACGGCCTGGATTGGCGCTGTATATTCCTGTTCCGCCCAGAGCAGATGCTTTGGAATCAAGAAAATGACCGGATCCTCACCGTGCATCGCTGTCCAAAGCAATCCCGCTGCGTCTGCGGGTGTGCTGGGAATCAGAACGTTCAGGCCGGGATAATGTGCGAGCGCCGATTCGTTGGCCTGGCTGTGCCACAAACTTCCGCCGGGCAAGTATGCGCCATAAGGCGCGTAGATCACAGCCGGACATGTCCAGTTTCCGAACGATCGCCAGCGCAAATTC
>QHMS01000346.1 GCA_003217895.1 Verrucomicrobiota bacterium | reverse complement strand
TATTCCCGCTTCTGCTTGTCGGTTTCAGGAGCGGGTGAAGGCGAGGGGACGTTCGTTGCAGGCGATGGCGCCATGCTCGAAGAGGAACTGGGCAAAGGGGATTCCCGTAATAATGCCTCCAATTTCTCGCGCGCCGCGGGCGGCAAATCTTGGTCCTTCAAATCGGCTTTGAGTTCCTCGCGATCTTTCGGGTTGAGTTTTCCTGGTTCAAAACGAAGACCCTTCGCTCCGTAATTCACCGCATAGAAAAACAGGATACTTGCGAGCAGATAAAGCCGCAGCGGATGCACGTAGCGCACGCGCTTGCCAGCGAGAAACTCGTTGGTTAGCCGCCACGGTTTCACGATGAGGAGCGCAATTGTGGTGAAAAATTTCGAATCCCAATTCAGAAATGAGTCAAGCACGTCGACGACGACGTGCCGGAATGAGCGGCGGTAATCGACGGCGGCTTGCCCGCATTGCCCGCACCAATGGCCATCCAATTGCGCCGCGCAATTCTCGCAGTGTGTCAGTCCCGAAAGCTTTCGGGGATCTTTACTTCGACCGAACCAGCGCCGGCCGGGAGTTCGCTCGATAGCGGAAATCGCTGTGTCGCCGAGGATAATCTTTGCCGGTTCATCGGACATCCTGCGAAGTCTAGGAAATCGCACGCTCTACGTCCATTCGGAAGCAATTCCGCAGCTTGACCCGGTGTCGGAGCTGTTTAGACCTGGCTTCATGAAAATATTGAAAATCAGTTTTGCTGTCGTTGCCATAATTGCCGCCACCGGTTTGAATTCGGTTCGGGCCGATCAACCGCACATGAGGGCAGCCCTGGGGCACCTGCGTGCTGCGCAGGCTGAGCTCCAAAGCGCCGAACACAACAAAGGCGGATGGCGCGTGCGTGCGCTCGAGCACGTCAATCGAGCAATTGCCGATACCGAAAAAGGAATGGCCTTCGCGCGTTAAGAGGCGAGCGCTGTCTCATCAAATACGAAGTTCAAACTCCCGCGTTTTTTTTGTCAGAATTTGAGTTGGATCGAGCGCTCCGCCGCTCGATGTAATTAATGTCGGCGCATCCGAGTTGAATTCGCGGATGGAATGGAAGCGAATTTGTAGAGGCGCTCGCCGCGGCGAGCGCCTGTTATCCGGTTTCGGCGTTTGACACAAGCGCCGCTACAATATCGAAAGTTTGCATTGACCTGCCAAAGCTGATGGTGACACGATCTCGCCGCAGTGGCGGCGAATCTTTTCAGAACTAAAAGCCCGGACCTTCTGATCGCAGAAGCAGCCGCGCCCGAGCGGCAAATGAAGCGCGCACTTTCCGCGTTTGACATTACCTGCGTCGGTATCGGCGCTATCATCGGCGCGGGAATTTTTGCGTTGGCAGGGACCGCCGCAGCCGGAGAGCAAATCGAGGCATCACTCTGGAAAACGCCGGTACTCAATTTCATTGTATCGCATCTTACCAACGCCGAGCTCGTGTATGGCCGGCCAGGCGCAGGTCCGGCTGTAATGCTTTCGTTCGTAGTGGCGGCGATCGCATGCGGCTTTGCCGCGCTTTGTTACGCCGAGCTAGCGTCGATGATCCCAGTCTCGGGATCTGCCTACACGTATTCCTACGCTACACTCGGCGAAATTGTCGCGTGGGTTATCGGTTGGGACCTCATTCTTGAATATGCGGTCGGCAACATGGCCGTAGCAGTCGGCTGGTCTGGTTACTTCGTTAAGCTGTGCGGGAGCCTCTTTGGTCTAAAATTTCCGCTTTGGTTGGTGAGCGATTACCGAACAGCGAGCAGTCTGCTGTCCACGGGAGGCGACGCACTCAACGATTTTTCCTCGACTACGCTGCCGGTTATTGCCGGTCACCCCATCGCTGTTGACTTGCCGGCGCTTCTCATCGTGGCCGCCGTGACAGTGCTTCTAATCTACGGAATTCGCGAGAGCGCGCGCACGAACACCACGATTGTTATCATCAAAGTCGCGGTCGTTGTGTTTGTGATTGCGTTCGGCGCGTTCTTGGTTCACCCGACCAATTGGCATCCGTTTCTGCCAAATGGATTCGGCGGTATGATGAGCGGCGCGGCGATCGTCTTTTTCGCTTTCATCGGATTCGATGCCGTCTCAACGACTGCGGAGGAGACGAAAAATCCACAGCGCGACATGCCGATCGGAATCATCGCGAGTCTCATCATTTGCACCCTGCTCTATGTCTTGATGGCCGCCGTCCTAACTGGCATGAGAAAATACACAATCTATTTCGGTGACTCAGCAGCTGTCGCGACCGCATTCACTGGCCGGCCCTGGGCGCAAGCGCTCATCAGTGCAGGGGCGCTCGCTGGTCTTACTTCGGTCCTGCTTGTTTTCCAGCTCGGTCAGCCACGCATCTTCATGGCGATGGCACGAGACGGTTTACTTCCGGAATATTTCGCTAGGATTCATCCCCGCTTCCGCACACCGTACATTACAACAATCTGGACCGGCGTCGCTGTTGGCGGGGTCGCCATGCTCACCGACATCGGATCGCTTGCCGATCTCACCAACATCGGAACGCTTTTTGCCTTCGTTCTCGTCTGCCTCGGGGTGATCGTCTTACGGCGCAAAGAGGCCGACCGTCCTCGGCCGTTCCGGGTTCCGATGGTCCCGTGGTCTCCCCTTCTTGGTGTCTTTCTTTGCGTCATTCTGATGCTGAGTCTGCCGCTCGAAACATGGGGACGCTTCATTATTTGGCTCGCAATAGGGCTCTCCATTTATTTCCTTTACAGCGTGCGCCACAGTAAGCTGCGCCGTGGCATCGACGTGGGGCC
>QHMS01000185.1 GCA_003217895.1 Verrucomicrobiota bacterium | reverse complement strand
CCCTGTCCACGGCATTTGTTCATCATATCCGCCAACTTCTTCCCAGAGCTTCTTTCGGAACAGAGCACAAGCATCGATGAAATTTCCACGGATCAATGACAACAAGTTGAACTCCTGTACGTCGCACCGGCCAGTTCGCTCGCCGAAATATTCAGCATCAGCGTAAACTACTCCCAGACAAATGTTCTTCTTCAGTAGGGACACTCCCTCATTCAGGTAGGCATCTCGAAGACGATTGTCGCTGGCCAATGGCAAAATGAATTCGCCTTTGGCTCGGCGAATCCCTGCGTTAAGAGCGGCGCCCAAGCCACAGTTTGGCTGAGGCACGAGGGAGTAGCCCGCCTCCTGGGCTTGACTCAGAATCGTGGTGGTTTCGACTTCAGACGATCCATCATCGACAACGATTACCTCCAGCAGGTTTTCGTTCCGTACCTGGTCTACGCTGGCAAGAGCTTCGCGCAACATTGCCCCCTGATTGTAGCATGGGATGACAATTGAGATGGTCCCTGCGCCGACCGACGGGTAGCTCATTTTAGCGATAGATCATAGCCGCAAGCTGCACGACTGCACTCTGTGCTACTATCTTGTGAAAGTTTTTGTAGCCTGCGCAAATTTCTCGTCCTCGTCATCGTCCTCCGTCCGCGACCGTCCGTTTTGGATTACGAGGACGATTCGGCTGTCCCGGGGCTGTTGTCATGCACATCGCCTCGACCACTTCATTGAGTCGTTTGAACACGAAAACGGTTTCGCCGTAGTTGTCCGAATCGCAGCGCGCACTTAACCCGCCAATGTAGCAGCGGATAAATTGCTGACGTTCTCAGGGTGTCCTGCAGACGATCTTTCTCGAAACGATCTATTTCCTCCGTTGTATGGCGGCTTGTTGCCTGCCGGGCGTGAACACGCACCGAGCTCAACGCTGCGGGGATATAACCAACATGCGAAGTGGCCATGAGGCGTACCCACATTTCCATATCAACTAGCTGGCGCATGTTTTCATTGAACAATCCAACCTTATCGAATAAATCTCTCCGAACCAGGACGGCCGTGGGTTCTCCGATTTTGTTGAGCGGCTGTTCCAAAAGGTCAGGCGATCTCAGAAGCAACGATCCCGGTTGGCTGATCTTGAGATTGCCAAAGCCCGCAGAGAGATTCTGGTGTTGCTGGAGCCACCGGGTAATCCAATCGTCTTCTACAGATGGCTCAACGAATAAATCGCGCGGACTAAAAACCAGACCGATGCGTTTGTCTGACTCGGCCACTTTGACCATCTCTTCGAGGCAGGTTGAGTGCAGCAGATCGTCCTGGAAGAGAAACTTGACGTACTTACCTGATGCGGCGCGAATAGTGCTGTTCCAATTAGCCACCATACCGCGAGTTTTCGTCGGCAATATAATGAGCGTGGCTTGTGCTTTGCGTGCCTCCTCGCGGACGATATTTTCCGAGCCGTCTGAAGAACCGCTGTCGGAAACGATAATTTCCTGAGGAATGACGGTCTGATTGAGGATGCTCTGGATAGCATCCCTGATGTGCAGGGCGCCATTGTAGACAGGAATGCAAACACTGACGGGGACCTCCTTAGATGGAATTGCCATATGGAATAGCGCGGGCAGGTATTTGAGTGAATGCTCCGCAGCTGGATCTCTTTGCTAACTACCGAATTCGTTTTAGCCAGCCATACTGATGAAAGGAGAAAAGGTTCCTCTGCCACAGTTCGTCATCTCTTACGAAACAGTGGTCATGGTCAAGTTCCAGGAATTCCTCTACCGCCTCGTATGGGCCAGGTCCTAATCGCTGTGCGACCGGGTGACCGTTAATGTTTGTGTCCTCTGCTACGAGATATCCTCCTATCCCAACAAATTCTTTATAAATCTGCAGCTCCTTCAGCACATGTGCTTTTGAGTGATCCGAATCCAATGAAACAAGGCCGGTACGTCCGGCAACCAGAGCCTTCACTTGCTGAACGATTGCCGGGTCCGTAGAATCTCCTTCAACGAGTCGTATTCGAGGATGCGTCAATGTCCGAGCTCGTTCTGTCAGGGTGACATCAATTCCGATGACAACTCCTTCCGCCCCCGCTTTGATCAAGTCTAAAAGGCTGGCAAAATAAAGGACCGAACCGCCTTGATCGACTCCCGGTGTTCTTAAACCATGTATCCGGGCTGTGGTAATAGAACCGGTGAAAATAGTCGATTATCTTTGGTTGAAGCTTCCTCTTCAAATACCTCCGTAGCATACTCATTGTGCCGACTGGCAATCGACATCTGCGGTTGACTCGCGGGGATCAAGATCTTGTGAGCACGCTGACCATGTTGGTGGCCGCTCACCGTCTTGGTGCCGTGGCAACGTCATCTGGCGATTGAGATTGTATTCGGGCTTGATTGTGTCTGTGGGATTTGAATCGGTGCGGTAGCATCGATTTCACTGCCTCAAAAACCGTCTCACCGTCGAGTTTCTTCATACAAGCAATGTCGTTCGGACAGCCGCTAAGCCAATTAATGACCGGCGTTCTGTTAAAACAAAACAAGCAGGGCACATCACTGTACAAGCCAATCCCTGGCGAGTCCGGTGGCAATATTAAAATTGGGTTCAGCGGTCCAAATAATCCAATAACAGGTGTGCCCACTGCTCCCGCCACATGCACGGGCCCTGAATCGATCGAAATAATCAAATCACAAATAGCAATTAGCGCCACGAGTTCTTCCCCACTAAGCCGGCCGGCCACGGATTTCACACCTGTCAAATTGTCGTATTCAGAAGACCCATCGCCTTTAATCCCGAACTGGATGATTACAACATCGTATTCTGAGTGAATTTTGTTTATCAGCTCCTGCCATTTGGAGGCTTCCCATTCTTTCACACGCCAATTGGGACCTGGATTGATGCCGATAAGCAAACGCTCTGCAGTCGTTTTAAAGTCCAATCCGTACGCAACCCGGGTCTTTTCGATCAGGCCGGGTGATGGATAAAGCTTTGGTTGGCGCGCGGTAACTGTAAACCCACAAGATCCAGCAAGATCTTCTATGAGATGACGGGTCATCCCGCCTTGGTACACTCGCTCGCCGGCCGTCTGGGGATTGTAAATTGTGTCCACCAGACCAAACAGTTTGATGTTCGGCGGCATCATTAAGGGGTGGACCCACCGTTTATTCGCATAGACCAAATCCGCCGAACGAGACATTTCTACCACATCCCGCCAAACTGCCGCCGTCACAAAGACAAGAAGCTTTCCAGAGTGGCGCAGCCGAACCTCATCGCACATCGGCAAGGTGCAAACCACATCCCCTATCCCGGCGAACCGGCAAATGATGACGGCTCGCTTTCGATGCCGGGCGCATTGGAACACCAGCCATACAACCCAACCGGTCAACGGTAACCACCAGTCACGAACTCGCAGCTTGAAACGGAAAAACCGGCGCCACCAGGGCCTCAGCGCGGAATGCACTGGGCCAGGTAAAACCGAAACGACAAATTTTCGGAAACCAGTCACAGGAAGCATGGCGGAGCTGACGGTCAGTGTATTTCACCTTGCAGTCGCCGCAACAGCGCTGATGTCGCTAGCCAGGTCAATCAGTTGATCGCAATTTGCCACGGCACTCAGGCGGTGAGCAGCCACCACCATGGTGAGCTTACCGGTAAGACTGCGGAGCGCGTCGAGCAGCTTTGCTTCAGTCGCCATGTCTAGCGCGCTGGTTGCTTCGTCCAGGATTAACAGCGACGGACGATGGTAAAGCGCTCGTGCAAGACCAATGCGCTGGCGTTGCCCACCTGAAAGTCTCACGCCGCGCTCACCGACGTTCGTATCAAAACCATCAGGCAGTTCCGCTTCGACGAAATCGAGGAGCTGCGCAGTGGCACAAGCTTCACGTAAGCGTGCGGGATCGATCTCATTGTCCGGCAGGCCAAAGGCGATGTTGCGCGCGATCGTATCGTCGATGAGAAAAATATCCTGCGGTACATAGCCGACGGAAGCCTGCCACGAGGGCACCAGCGCCGGTGCAAGCGGTCGATGATCGATCAGGATCTCGCCTGCCGTTGGCTGATATAGGCCAAGCAACAAATCAACCAGAGTTGATTTTCCCGAACCGGTTGGGCCAATTATTCCGAGCGAAGTGTCCCTGGGGATGGTCAACGAAAGCCCATACAGTGTGGGCAGGGGCGCGCCGGGATAACGAAAACCGACTTCTCGCAGAATGATCGCGTCACTCCAACGCAACGGCCTCGCTGGAGCGAGGACGTCGCTAATGCTTTCTGGCCGGATTGACTTGTCAGTCTCGGCAGCAACAAATTCCCCGTACACTTCGTCCACCACGTGGCGCACCGAGCTGATCGAAGTGAGCTGGCCATAAAGCAACTGAAGCGAAGGCAGCAGCCGGTACCCCGCGAGCGCCATCACGCCAAGATTAGGAAGGATGTCGGAGAAATCGCGCCCTCTCGCTGCGAGCAGCAACACAGCTACAACCAGACCGCCGAAAGCAAGCGGTTCGACAAGATACCGGGCGCTGTTGGCGAAGATCGGCATGCGGGTACCGGTCCGCGCAAGCACCGCGGAATGCCTGGAAAACCGGTTGAGAAAATGTTCTTCGGCGCGGTGGACTTTCACCGGCTTAATCCCGCTGAGCATCTGTTGCGCTTCCCTGAAAACGCCGCCAACAGATACTTTTAAATTTTCATCCACCTCGCGACGTTTCCGCGCGAGCAGTCGAAAGATGATCACGTAAAAGCCTCCCAACACGATTGCCGCCGAAAGAGCGATTACTGGCTGAACCAGAAAGAGCGTCGCCAAAAGAAGCGCAGCGGTGAGCGCGCGCGCCACGGTGTCCAGCAACGGCAGGAGTACTCCGTTAGTGTAATTCGCCACGTCGCTAAGAATTTTCTTGAGCAGATCGCTGGAATTGCGTTGAAGAAAATAGGCGTATGGCTGTGACGCCATTCGACGCAGGAGCCGGACGCGCAACCAGTGACCAAAGTTCTGGGTGTAGCGAGTACGCACATACTCGGCCAGCAAGTTCACCGCGTTGGATGCAAGGAGCCCTGCGATAGCGATGATTCCGGCTACAAGCAGCAATTGCCGGTCTTCCATGGGCGGAAAAAGGCCGAGGAACCGCGTGCCGAAGTGAGATCGTCGGATGCGGTCGGGATCGGCTGCAATCGCCAAAAATGGAAAGATCGATGTGATCCCGATGACTTGAAACAGGGCCTGCGCAAAGGAGAACGTAAATACCAAACCCAGCTTCGCTCTGCCGTATGGCCGCGCCAAAAAAAGAACGCGACGAATCAGATCAACGTTATGAGTAAACCGGGGCAAGGCGTTGTTACACGTTCAAGAAAAACTCGCGCATGAAATCCCGCTAGCTGTGGCCAACTATCTGCGGGAAAAACTCAGATGTCAAAAACCCCGGAGAACTGGGACTGCTTGCCGCGCCGGGCCCCCCATGCTTGCCATTAGTCCCGAGTCAGCAATCTGGGGTGCGCCCACAACGAGAATTTGCGGCGGACACGACGGATGATACTGGGCGCGACCAGCCCAGCCGCCCGGACGTAGAGACCGCTTGCGAGCAAGTGCTTTAATCTGACATTATCCATCCAGGGAAAGTTATCTTTTGTGGCGGATGCAATAGTGGCCTCGTCCAAGGTGCCGTCCCGCTGAAATCTGTTGGTGAGGTGCCCTAAGAGCGTGCTGGCAGGAATCTCGTCGCCATAGAGGCTCGCAAAAAAATGGAAGATGCGTGCCCGGCCCCGCAGCATCACCGTGGAGTGGGTGACCCAGTTGTCACGATCGGGAAGGATGGCAATTGTCGCAGTACCCGTGGCAATCACACTGTTGAAGGAAAACTGATCTTGCCACATACCTAATGAGAGCGCCTGTTTCCACCGCCGGTGCCACTCAGCGTAGAACGCGTGAGCCGCAGGAGTGTCCCGAACGAACATCACGCCAGCGTTGAGGTAGCGATCCATCCGGAATTCCCAGCCCAGTTTTGCGCGCAGCTTTTCAACACCAGGCAACGCCAGCGGTGTTATGCCCCACTGGTTCCGATCGCGGGCCACTGCCAGTTCCGCTCCCTCAGGCCATCCGCAATCCAGCGGTCGCACCGCGACGGTGTCACCATCCAAATACAAGTAATCGCCTTTTATCAGTTGTCTGAGAATCGTCCGCAGTTACCGAGCGCCAACGCAAGGGTCCTCAGTGCCTGTTGGTCGTACGATGATTCCGGTTACGATTTTGCCCAAGGCATGGCTATCGCGCTCAATCGCGCGCGCGGTTGGTTCATCCGTCACAAGAATGATCTGTGCTTGCGGATGGAGTCGGCGCACTGACAGAGCGGCGACGGCCGTCATGTCAGGATAAAGTCCCAAATCTTTCGCCGTAAGCACGAAGCAAATCGCTGGCAGCCGTCCGCCACTGCTATTTCTCTTCATCGTGTGATCACTGCAGCGAGGCGCCTCTCTCATTTTTGGTCTCTGGCGTAACGCCAGCTTCTTCGTAGAGCTTTTTAATTTTTCCCACCCCATCGCTGCTATACCAGCCGTTGAAAAGCAGGATATCACCATGCCGGACGGCGCTTAATAAAGCATCGTGATCCTCTGGCCGATCGCCATCAGGCGCCATCAGCACACTAAACGATTTTGGATAAACCATTCGTGCGCCAGCCGGCGTCGAGGTCACCCTGTGATGCATATAGGAATTAAGCGGCGCCGAATAGGCGAAGTAACGCATCGACTCATTCTCGGGAATCAGCAAGACATCGGGAGACGCGTCCGCGACCGCTTTAAAAACATCTGGATAATACGAGCGACCTCCAATTACTGCGGTTGTGGTTGAATCCACATAGAAAAGTGTGCAACCCCATCGCTGTTTTGCGTAGGCGATCCTTTCCCGTATGACCTCGGTGGCATGGTCGTCATCCGTATCCTGGTGCACCGGCCTGCCTTCTATCATCGCAATTTGTTGCGGCCGAATGCAAACACCGGTTCTTAGTCCCGCGGCGCGGAATTTTTCGAAGTATTCGTCAATCACGCTTTTTACGCCGTCATTTTTAAACTCCATTTCCGGCGCAAGAGTCGAGACAAGCTGCGGATCGCCGTAATAGGCGTCACCGAGAAACTCCTCGCCTTCCGGATCCCAAGTGATCATTCCCTGGGCGCCAGTATCCTTAAGGACTTGAACGCTGTTATCGGCCAGTTTAAGCAGTGCGGCTCGAAAAGCTGCTTTGCCTTTGTCATTAGTGACGTCGATCTCGCCGAAGTTCACGATCCAGCGGCGCGGATTGCTTGCCACGTTGATCTGCGGGCCGGCCAGGAAAATCGCGCCGATGGGGCGACGATCTTTCCAGTTCACCTCGAAAGGATACTTCTTCGCGTATCTCTCCAGAACGTCTCTCGACAGATCCTGCACTCGCGAACCTGAGGGCCCGAAACGCAGCGAGACATTGAATGTTTTCGATGCGTGTGGCTTAATGTCGCGGCACGTGACGACCAACGGATAGCTGGTTTTGCCCTGGGAATTCGTCGAATACGGCGTATCTACAGAAGATTCCAGGTCATCGCCGCAAAAATCGACCGCGCCCGTTCCGTAATCTACGCCGACAATCGGCACAACAAACCGTGGATCGGCAACTGAAGGAATCGACTCCGGACCTCGGTGTAGAGGCCAATCCGGCCCTTTAAAGCCGAAGCCGAACATTCCCGCCTCAAGCGTGCCACCTTTCGGCGTGCTGGGAAAATTCAGTTCCAGCAAACGAAGCGAGACCTGATCGATTTCTTTCGCGCTCGCATTCGAAACCTCGATCCGCATTGCGATCTTGTCGCCCTGTTTATCATAGGTACACGAGACACGTCCCCAGGGATAACTCAGATCGACTGTATCCCCTCGTTTCGTTGGCGGCGAAATGGATGATGACGCAGGAGGGAAAAGCACATCAAGCGCAACGCGGAAAGCGGATTTCCACGGCCGCAACTCCCCTTCCTGGTTTGAACGCAGGAGCGATTGTCCGTTGAACCAGAGTGAAGTGAGCCCGCGGTCGCCAACGGAGAAATTCAACCCTTGCTTCACCGGAGGAGATTGATAGGCGGGCGCTGTCTTGGCCTGAGTGCCTGGTGATTGCGCGTTCGCCGAGCATATCGAGGCAAAAATGCCCAAAGCAAAAAGCACGATAAAACCGGGTAGAAAAATTTTCGGCGCGTCAAAAGGCATTATCGAAAACCGAGGAGCCAGAAGATAACAGATACGTTTCGTAATCGTGTGCTCCTACTCGTCGTGCTGGCGATCGATCAGAGGAGAATTTCGATTACAATCAACAGTAAAAGAAGCG
>QHMS01000345.1 GCA_003217895.1 Verrucomicrobiota bacterium | reverse complement strand
CCGCGGTCGGCCACGCACAGATCGCACGGGCACCGGAACACTATCGGTCTTCGGCGCACAGACTCGGTTTGATTTGCGACCTGATGGACCAGGGTTCCCGTTGCTCACGACGAAAAAGCTGCACATCAAATCCATCATTTACGAGTTGCTCTGGTTCCTGCGCGGCGATACCAACGTGCGTTACCTGAATGAGCACGGCGTAACGATCTGGAATGAGTGGGCTGATGAAACCGGCGACCTCGGCCGCGTGTACGGTGCGCAATGGCGCGATTGGCGCGGAGCAAACGGCGCGCGAGTGGACCAAATCGACAAAGTCATTGCGCAAATCAAATCAAGTCCACAGAGCCGGCGTCTGATCGTGAGCGCGTGGAACCCGGCTGAAGTCGACAAGATGGCGCTGCCACCGTGTCACGTGCTCTTCCAGTTTTATGTACAGGACCGCGAATTAAGCTGCCAGCTGTATCAGCGCAGCTGCGACCTTTTCCTCGGTGTTCCATTCAACATCGCAAGCTACGCGTTGCTCACGATGATGGTGGCCCAAGTTGTTGATCTTACCCCAGGCGATTTCATCCACACCTTTGGCGACCTGCATCTTTACAACAATCATCTTGAGCAGGCGCGCGAGCAGCTTTCACGCGATTGCAGGCCGTTGCCCAAGATGAAACTGAACCCGGCCGTCAAAAACATTCACGACTTCAAGTTCGAAGATTTCGAACTCATCGGCTACGACCCGCATCCCTCGATCAAAGCGCCGATTGCCGTGTAAACCGCTTAATTCCAGAAGCCTGTCCGGCGTTTCGCCAAGTGCAGTGCGACGCAAGCTGGGCAGCGTTCGTGCGGCGCAGCGTTATTCATCGGGTATTGCTCTGAGCACAACTGTGCTATTTCTTTATTGACTTCCGGCACAGTTTGCGAGAAAGCGGCGGCAGTTTTTCACAAATCTTATTTCGCCATGAAAACTTTGTTGAGATGTCGTGCTCTGCTTACGCGTGAATCATTCGGGGGGCGACCAACCGCCTCAATAAGAAATGAAAACATTTACCGAGAAAAATCTCCCGACGGCCGCAATGTCAAATTCCGCGGATGGGTCGGGCGCAACCTTCGCGCGGGGTTAATCAGCGCCCTGCTTTTGAGCGCGGTAGCCGCGCACGCTGCAACTCTTACTGTAACCAGCGCGGCCGATAGCGGCCCCGGGACGCTGCGGCAAGCGATCCTTAATGCGTCAACCGGGGATACGATCAACTTCGCTGTGGGGATTACGACCATTACCTTAACAAGCGGTGAGTTGTTAATTAACAAGAACCTGACCATTAATGGGCCTGGCGCGAATGTGTTGACGGTGCAGCGCAGCTCCATGGTGCTTTTCCGCATCTTTAATATCTCTCCCGCCGGGACCACCACCATCTCAGGTCTTACGATTGCCGGAGGGCAGGCTGAGCTTGGCGGAGGCGTTTATTGTACCGGAGGTACCATAAGCAACTGCGTGATCACTAACACTCAGGGTGGCGGAATCCATGCGGTTGGCCAGAGTCAGATTCATCACTCCGCCGTCATCAACAACATGCTCACCGGCTATTATGCATACGGCGCCGGGATCAACGCCAATAATGGCTCAGTCCTTAACTGCACGGTCAGCGGCAACACTGCCTATGGACATTGGTACGCCTCCGGCGGCGGAGTGTACATGACGGGGAACGCTGGCGGCCTTGTTCGAAATTGCCTCCTCAGCGGTAACAACGCCCATACCGACTACGGTGGCACCAACTGGGCGTCCGGCGGCGGCGTCTATTTCTTCGGCGGCGGCACGCTGGAGAGCAGCACGATGTCCGGCAACACCGTTAACGGCGATATATCGAATGGAGGAGGACTCACTTATGGCGGTCAGATCCGGAACACAATCATATATGGTAACACTGCTGCCACTGATCCCAACTATTATCTCGACCAGTACGCGCCAGCCACATTTGACCACTGCGACTCG
>QHMS01000184.1 GCA_003217895.1 Verrucomicrobiota bacterium | reverse complement strand
AGCTTAGCGTGCGAACGTACGCTGTAGCAACGCGCCTGTGGCGCATTCGACCAGCCGCAGTCCGGTGGCTACAATGCAAACCGAAAATGGACACGACACATCTCCTTCTTCTTTTTCTCGCGATCGGCGTGATCGCCTTTCTGTACTCGTCGGTCGGTCACGCTGGTGCGTCGGGTTACATCGCGACGATGACGCTTTTCGGAATCGCGCCAGCGATCATTCGTCCGACTGCGCTTGTGCTCAACATTTTGGTTGCCTCGATCGGGACGTTCCAATTCTGGCGTGCTGGTCATTTTTCTTGGAAACTATTCTGGCCATTCGCACTGCTTTCGATCCCGGCCGCATATGTCGGCGGCTATCTGCAACCATCTGCGTCGGCCCTAAGAATTTTAATTGGATTAGTGCTGCTCTTCTCTGCGGTTCGATTGATGTTTCGGCGAAGCGATCCTCCGCAAGTGTTTCCTCCGTCGCGGCCGATGGCGCTCAGCGTCGGAGCTGGTCTCGGATTTCTTGCAGGACTGACAGGAACCGGCGGCGGAATATTTCTCACGCCACTTCTATTGTTTTGCCGGTGGGCACACATTCGTCAGGCTGCCGCTGTCTCGGCGCTGTTCATTTGGGTAAACTCGATCGCCGGACTGGTTGGTTACTTTACGAAAATTCATTCCATCCCTTCGCTAGGCCTGGTTCTCGCGGCGGCTGCGATTATCGGCGGCATCATCGGTTCGCATTTGGGGAGCAAACGTTTTGCTGTTCGCGTGATTTCACTTTTTCTAGCGACAGTGCTGCTGATTGCGGGAATAAAACTGATTTTCACAAGTTAGAGACGTTTCTTATCGCTGCCGGCGCCGCATCGCGATGTCTCTTGCCGTTGTGTGGATGTTGCTTTTCGGCCCGGCGACCGAAGCCGCCACTTACGTAATGATCGCGGTTCCATCCGCGTATTTGCTGATTGCCGGCTGGGTCTGAGGTTTCTCAATCGGCGTTGCGAGTCGTCAGCACGCTGACCTATCTCCGTTTCGTCAGCGCGCATATTCTCAATTCCTGGTTCCCAATCAAAAAGAATGTTTACCTGATCCACGCGATCCGACCTTGCTTGACTCTTTGCTTTTCCGCAGCGCTCTGTTTGTGGTGGAAGCGGCAGCTGCTTAATGAAACAACCAGCGGTGCAACACGAGCGAGAGATCGAAGATACAGTATTGAGTCTTAGCGTGCGCTTGGGCGCAGGGGTTTTCTTCTGGGCTGGGGACGAACGAAGATTGACAGACTCGAAAACCAGAATTGGTTAGTATGCTAACCAATTGATCCGCATTTATGTCCAATAACGAGACATTTGGCCAATTGATCCACGGTACCGCCCGTGCATGGCGCCAAAAACTGGATGAGCGTCTCAAGCCCATGGGTCTGAGCCAGGCGAAATGGCGCACGCTAATGCATCTGTCCATTGCGCAGGACGCGCTAACTCAGGCCGAGATTGCAGCGCGTCTGGGCGTGGAAGAGCCAACAGTCGTGGCGTTATTGCACCGACTGGAGCAGGAGGCGTGGATCACGCGGACGAATTCCACACACGATCGCCGCTGCAAAATGGTGCTGCTCGGTCGGCGCGCCCAGCGGGTAATTGTGCAGATCAATGCAACTGCCGACAAACTTCGTCACGAACTGTTGGCTGATATCACAAAATCCGATCTCAAGACGTGCATGAAAGTGCTGGCGCGGGTTCGGAAGCGCGCGGAGGAAAGCGACAGTGACCAGGCTACCATGGGCCAGCCTTTCTCTCGCGTTTTCGTCCGGCGCAACGGCCAAACCAAACAGGGACATTCGATTCCCAGAAAGAGCGCAAATTCGCGGCGCAGCAGAGGCTTGAAATGAAACTGAACACGGAGCTCAGCGATGTTAAGACATTGGACCACGTCGGCTCAAAACCGTCGACGAAGCCTCAAATGAAACGCGCCCGTGCCAGCAATCAGAAGATTCCCAAGTGGGCGTACTTGCTCTTCATTATTTTGGCAGCGTTTGTCACGTATCGGATCCTTCAACACAGGGCCGGCGAGGTTAAGGCTGCTCAGCCGGCGGCACGTCCGGCGAGTGTAGCAAAAGTCATCGCAAAGGACGTTCCGCTTTACCTGGACGAGATCGGCACATGTGCCGCATACGAGACAGTACAAGTGCAGGCGCAGGTGAGCGGGCAGATCATTGCGCGCGATTTTCAAGATGGATCGGACGTGAAGAAAGGCGATCCGCTTTTTACGATCGACCCGCGCCCGTATCAGGCCACACTCGATCAGGCGAAGGCGCAAGCCGCGTTAGATCAGGTGACGCTGAAGCGACAACAGGATTTGATCGCAAGAAAGGTCATATCGAAGCAGGACTACGATATTGCCGTGGCGAACGCACAAAAGTCGCAGGCGGCGGCGGAGGCTGCTCAGGTGAACCTGGATTATTGCTACATCAAATCGCCCATCAACGGACGAGTAGGTCTGCGCAATTTTGACGTTGGCAACCTCGTTGGACCTTCGACTCCGCCGCTCGTCACTATTCAGGGCCTCGACCCGATTTATACCGACTTCACCGTGGCCGAAAACGATCTGCCCCTCGTGCGAAAATATCTCGGTGGCCCAAACGTGAAGGTGCAAACCTATCTGGCTGACGGCTCGATCGCGCCGCGTACCGGCGATCTTTATTTCATAGACAACGCAGTGCAGCCCGGTTCCGGAACAGTGAAAGCCCGCGGCGTCACGCCGAACCCTGATCGCGCCTTGTGGCCGTCGGAGTTTGTGCTGGTCCGTTTTATTCTGGACATGCTCAACAACGCCGCGCTCGTGCCGTCGCAGGCCGTCCAAGTTAGCCAAAGCGGGCCGTTCGTGTTCGTAGTGAAAGCGGACAATACTGTCGACTTTCGTCCTGTGAAGCCAGGCCAGCGTCAGGACGGCGATCTCACTGTGATCGACAGCGGTGTCAAACCTGGCGAGACCGTTGTTGTTACTGGCCAGCTTGCGCTTTCGCCCGGAGCAAGAATAGCGCCGCAACCGTACGCGACTCAACCTCCCGGCAACCCTCAGCCTTCTGCCGCTTCAAAAAGCGCAATGTAGTATGAATGACGCGGAGGAACATGACGGTGAACGCGAAGTAAAAGATCGGGACCGAGTCAGGTCGAAACGGTTCGCCGAAGATCAGCCGGAGCGAACGGCAAAGCTGGTCCCGGTTGAAGGTTCAGGACTCTCCGGGCCGTTTATTCGCCGGCCCGTAATGACCGTGCTGTTGACGCTGTCGGTGATCGTCGCTGGTCTCGCGACTTACGGAAAACTTGCCGTGAACGATCTGCCGGCGGTCGATTATCCGGTCATTCAAGTTACCTGCTCCTATCCCGGCGCCGACCCCACAACGATGGCCAACAACATCGCGACGCCGCTGGAGAAACAGTTTCTACAAATCCCCGGCCTCGACATCATCACCAGCACCAGCACGCAGAGCAACACATCGCTGACGTTACAGTTCGTGCTCAGCAAAAGCATTACTGACGCCGCAACCGACGTGCAGGCTGCCATCCAGCGCGCCACGGGGAAATTGCCGATCGATCTGCCGAGTCCGCCCACATTCACGAAAACAAATCCGAACGATCAAGCCGTTTACTTGTTAGGCCTGCTTTCTGACACGCTGACAGACTGGGACCTGTACAAATATGCGTCCACGGTCGTCGCGCAGCGCATCAACATCCTGCCCGGCGTTTCGCAAGTGAACATTTACGGCGTGCAAGGCGCAATTCGACTCAAAGCCGATCCTTCGGCGCTGGCTACGCGGGGTTTGACGATGGATGATCTGGCCAGCGCGATCAAAGCGGGAACCGTCTATTCCGGCGCGGGACAATTCGACGGAGCGCATCGCACGTTTGTGCTGCAACCGAACGGACAGATCGATAAAGCCGAGGGGTATCGCAACCTGATCGTGGCGCGCAACCCGAATGGTTTGCCCGTTTACTTGCGCGATGTCGCTGATGTGTACCAGGGCGTCCAGGACGAGCGTATCTCGCGGTTTTTCTGGATGCGCGGTTTTGATCCGCCGCACGCGGTGGTCGTGCTCGCGGTTTCACGTCAAGCCGGTGCAAACGCAGTGGAAGTGGCCAACTCCGTCAGAGCCCTGTTCCCTGAGCTGCGCGCGAGTTTGCCGGGCTCAATCATGTTCACGCCAATTTTCGACCGGTCACAAACGATTGTGAATTCCGCCAACGAGGTGAAATGGACGTTGATCATTGCGTTCATTCTGGTGGTCATGGTCATCTATGTCTTCCTCGGCCGCGCTACCGACACACTCATCCCGGCTGTGGCATTGCCGATGTCGTTGCTGCTTACGGTCGCGGTGATGTACATGCTCGATTTCTCCATCAACAACCTCACCTTGATGGCGCTTACTCTGGCCATTGGTTTTCTTGTCGATGATGCCATCGTGTTTTTGGAAAACGTGGTGCGCCGCGCCGAACACGGCGAGTCGATCGTGAAAGCGACTTTCAACAGCGCCGGCGAGATTTCCTTCACCATCCTGTCGATGACGTTGTCGCTCGGCGCGGTGTTTATTCCGCTGGTTTTCATCCCCGGGCTGCTCGGCCGCATTTTTCGCGAATTTTCCGTTACGATCATCGTGGCCATTCTCGCCTCGGGTCTCGTGTCGCTGACGCTCACGCCGTTAATGTGCGCGCGCATCCTGGGGGAGCGCAGGGCCGGCCACAAACGCGCATGGATGGAACGGCACACCAGCAATTTCATCAAACGCGTGATCGCTGCCTATGGCCGGGTGCTCGACAAATTTCTGGACCGCGCGTGGCTCACCGTGCCGATTCTCCTGGCATGCATACTTGGTCTCTGGTTCTTCTTCACACACCTGCCGTTTACGTTGATCCCGCCCGGCGACAGCGGTTTCATTCGTGGTGTGTTTATCGCGCAGGAAGGCTCATCGCCCGCGCAGATGCGCGCATTTCAAGCGCAGGTGAATCAGAAAATCCAGGCGGACCCGGCCGTCGGGCAGTTTTTCACGCTCGCCGGTTTCTCGTCGCGGAGCGCATTGTCGCAGGGGCTGATGTTTCTTTTTTTGAAGCCGCGCGGTGAGCGTCCGCCCATCGACCAAATCATTTTACGATTGCAAAAGTCGATCGGCTCCATTCCTGGAATCACTGCGGTATTAACGCCGCAGCCGGTGCTGCAAATCAGCGTCGGCGCGACGAGCCAAACCCAGGGCCAGTACGCCTATACCATCAGCGGGATTGTGCCCCAAGACGTTTATGACGTGGCTAACCAACTGTTGAAAAAGCTTCAACAGTTCAAAGGCTTCGCCAGTGTCCGCTCCGATTATTACCACGACACGCCGAATCTTAGGATCGATATCAACCGCGACCGCGCCGCGACGTACGGCGTTTCCACGTCCGCCATCCAAAGTTTGATGCGCAACGCTTACTCGCAAAACTACGTGTATCTCATCAAGGAGCCGGACGACCAATACCAGGTCATTCTCGAAGTTAAAGACAAGGATCGGGCGCATCCTGGGGACTTGGACGATCTCTACGTCCGCAGCAGCACCAGCGGTAATTTCAGCGCGAGCGGTTCAGGCGGAGGAACCATAGCCACGACCACAGGTAACATGACGAATCTCGTGCCGCTGCGTGTTGTAACATCAACAAAAGAAGTTATTGGTCCGCAAGCTGTAAACCATTTAAATCAGTTCACCAGCGTCACGTTTAATTTCAACTTGTTGCCAAATGTCGCCATCGGCGATGCCACCAAGTACATCGAGGACGCCTTTGCACAAATCCATCCGAACTATCCAACTGTGCAGGGCATCTTCCAGGGGGAAACGCTCGTGTTCCAGCAACTCTTCCGTTCTCTGCCTCTGCTGCTGCTTGCTGCGATCTTTGTCATGTATGTTATTCTGGGAATTCTTTACGAGAGCTACGTGCACCCGTTCACTGTTTTGTTTCCAGCGATTGTGCCCGCGGTCGTCGGAGGCTTGGCCACTTTGTATCTTTTCCACTCCGTCCTTTCGCTTTACAGCGTGATCGGACTTTTCCTGTTGTTAGGCATCGTGAAAAAGAACGGAATCATGGTGGTTGATTTTGCCTTGCAACGAATTGACGAAGGCTGGGACCTGCGCTCGGCGATTCACGAAGCCAGCATGGAACGGTTTCGTCCCATCATGATGACTACGCTCGCTGCGCTCATGGGCGCGATACCGATTGCTCTCGGCTTCGGGCAGGACGCCGCATCGCGCCGCCCACTCGGTCTGGTGATCGTGGGCGGTCTGATTTTTTCGCAATTGATCACGCTGTTTGTCACGCCAGTCATCTAACTCTGGCTCGAATGGTTCCAGGAACACGTGCTCGACAAGGTGCCGTTCCTCCGCAGCGCCCACTATCATGACGAAGCCGGGCCTGGGAGGGAACAATTGCGAC
>QHMS01000163.1 GCA_003217895.1 Verrucomicrobiota bacterium | reverse complement strand
TCTTTGCGCTCGGGATAGACAACGAACGCCTTGATGGTGCGGTCGCCCGATTTGATATCGACCCATTCGCCATGACGCGGCGAATTGTTCAGACGTTCCTTGCCAAAATCTTTGTATTCTTCCGCACGAATTGACGGGACGACGCAAGCAAGAGCGATCGCGAACAGAAGATGTTTCATGACGGAGATGTCGACCTTAGCTAAGTTGTTGCCGTGGCAGCGGCGGTTTTTCCCTTCCTAATCCACGCGTCGATACTCCAGCGTCCGGCGCCATAAAAGACGACGAACAAGAAAAACCAGCAATAGAAGACAGCCAGTTCGCCTTTGTTCGATACTTGCGGTCCGGCGCTCGAAATCGGAAAAATTTTCGCCATCGGAGTTGGGGCATTGGCCACGTGAATCATGAAATAAGCCACTGCCATTTCGCCACTGCAGATGAATGCAGCCAACCGCGTGAGAAATCCAAATGCAATAAGTAAGCCGCCGACAAGCTGAATCCAACCGCCGACCTGCATCATCATATTGTCTGAACCGGGCATCCCGCCGAACATGCCCAGCACTAATTGCCCGCCATGGGAGGCAAACATCAAACCGACAATCAGCCGCGTAACGCAGTAAAACGGATCCGCAAATCGATTAAGCGAGTTCATGTGGTTGAGCGTGATCAATGCCGATCTCATGTGTCAAGAAATTCGCGCGAGAAAATTTCGGGGTAGCCCATGCGCCTCGTGTGCTGGTTTTGGCGTCGCGCCAAATGATCTTTCAATCTTCGCGATGATTTCGCGATTAGATTAGCAAAGCTGGCGCCGACGAGACGGCGGCGCTAGCACGTGAGACCCGGGCGCTACCCAAGCAGAACGTCGGACAGCTACGCGGCCTTCTTTGCAGGCTGTTTGTGTTTCGTGCGCGATTTGGCTGTCGCCTTTTCCTTTGCGCCCGTCTGTTCAAGACTCTTTTGCAAGACCGAAACCAGATCGATTACTTTGGTTGGCTTGGGCGCTTTCTTTGGCTTTTCTTCGATTTCTTTTCCACCGGCTTCGACTTTTTCTTCGATCACTTCCATGAGCGCTTCGCGATAGTCATCCTTGTACTTCTCCGGGTTCCATTTCGAGCTCATGCTATCGATGAGTGACTTGGCCATGCTCATCTCACGTTTGCCCACTTCTGCCTTTTTCGGGACATGCAGCTTTTCTGGGTCCGCCAATTCATCGGCAAAATGCATCAACTCGAGAACGAGCGCACCGTCCTCCGGCTTCACACCGGCGAGGTATTGCCGCGTCTTAATCACTACCTTGGCGACACCGACTTTGTTCGTGTCTTTAAGCGCGTCGCGCAGAAGCGCGTACGCTTTATCGCCGCCTTTTTGCGGCTCAAGATAGTACGGCTTGTAGAAAAACATCGGGTCGATCTCCTCCTGATCGACGAAGTCCTGAATGTCCACCTTCTGGGTGGCCTCGAGATCAACACGCTCGAAATCTTCGTCCTTCAGAACCACGTACTTCCCCTTCTCGTACTCATAGCCCTTCACGATTTGGTCCCAGGGGACTTCCTTGCCATCCTTCTCTGCGACGCGTTTGTAATTAACGGGACTCAAATCGCTCTTGCGCAGCAGACGAAACTTAAGTTCTTCCCGTCTCGTCGCCGGGTAAAGAGCAATCGGGATGTTAACCAAGCCGAAGCTGATGCTGCCTTTCCAGATCGCGCGCGCCATATTTCATAAATAATTCGCGTGCCACGAGTGCCTTGCGTGTCAGATCTCATTAACACCTCACTTCGGTGAGGTGCTCTCGCACACAAAGCTAGGAAAGAAAACCGTTTAAACGGTTTGTCGTTTGCATCAGCTAGCTGCACTGCGCTAAAGCGGCTGTGTTAATCACATTCGAAGATTGGGAACGCTTGAGCTACGCGGCCAGCTCGAGTTGCTGGCGCGAAATGCCGCGCAATTCGAAAAGTCGGATCAGCGTCTCTTCGATCAAATTATTCGGGCAAGACGCACCGGCAGTAATTCCAATGACCGCCGGACCATTCGAGAGCCAGAAGTAGGAAACGATCTCGCGTTTCTCGTGCAGGTTGTAATGCTTGATCTCAGTGCTGGACAAGAGTCGAGAGGCATTGAGCACAAAGTAAGTAGGCAATTTTTCTTCGCCCATCTCAGCAAGATGCGATGTGTTCGAGCTGTTGTAACCGCCCACCACCAGTAACAGGTCCATGGGAACATTGAGCAGCTCGCGCAGTGCGTCCTGCCGTTCCTGGGTCGCGCCGCAAATCGTATCGAAGAAGCGAAAATTTTTCTGCGCAAGCTCAGGCCCATCGCGATCGAGAATCGCCTGTCGAACCCGCCGTTGCACTTCCTCAGTCTCGCCACGCAGCATCGTCGTTTGATTCGCCACGCCGACCGTTTGCAGATGCATGTCGGGATCGAATCCGGGTGAATGCGCGCCTTTGAATTTCTCCAGGAACGTCTCTTTATCACCACCGCGGCGGATGTAGTCGCAAACGTAATCGGTATCTGCAAGCGTCAGGACGACCAGATAATGGCCGCTGCCGTCGCCGAGCGCACGTGAGCTGGTGGCCTTGGTCTCTTCGTGCTCCGCTTTGCCGTGAATGATCGAAGTAACCGACTCGCTGGCGTATTTGCGCACCCGTTTCCAGACGCTCATCACGTCGCCGCATGTCGTGTCGACAATCTGGCAGCCGCGATCTTTGATCTGCTGCTGGATTGATAATTCAGTTCCAAATGCCGGGACGATCACGACGTCTTCCGGTCCAAGATCAGAAATGTCCGCCTCTTTATTTTTGCCGGTGAGGTTTTTAATGCCTAACGAGGCGATCTGATGATTCACCTCGGGGTTATGAATAATTTCGCCAACAATAAAGAGACGCCGATCTTTGAAAACTTTGCGCGCAGCATAAGCGAGATCGATCGCGCGCTCGACCCCGTAGCAAAAGCCGAACTGTTTCGCCAGACGCACGGTGGTATCGCCCACGGAAATAATTCCGCCAGCCCGGCGCACCTTCTCCACAATGTCGCTGCGATAATGCGATTCGACCTGTTGCTGCACCGCAGCCATTACATCCGGCGTGCGGAGGTTCACTTTCTCCCGCGCGGTCGTCCCGCTGGAAATCAGATTTGTACTCATACCAGGATTGTCATTCTGAGCGAAGCGAAGAATCTCGGATCAGTCGTGGCCAGCTAACCCCCAAGCGAATGCCAGAGATGTTTCGCTCCGCTCAACATGACACACTCATGCGGTAGCGGCAATCCGCCCCAGTCCAGCTATTCGAGCAGCGGCCCACTGGGCGTTTCAAACGCCTGGTCCGAAATCATAATGTGCGGGTCCGGGTCCGGCAGACGCGAATCGTCGACGCGCTGCACTTTGGGACCGAACGTCGTGTCTTCCGGCTGCTCCGTCGCGATATCCACAGGTGTGCCGATTCGCACCAGCGAAAAAAACTTCGGCGCGGCCTCGCCATGCAATCGAATGCAACCGTGCGTCCGCGGCGTGGGATGAACAAAGCCTTGGTGAAATCCGTAACCCGGCGCGAACTCGCACCAGTAACCCATCGGATAGCCGACGTAATGACCGCCGGCGTGGCCGGCTGTGGTCGCCACGACGCTATTTCCCTGCACGCTAAAGCCGTACTCGCCGGAGCGCTTATGCTCGATCTTGCTGTAGATATTAAAATGCCCGCGCGGTGTGCCTTTCTCCCGCGTGCCGACAGAGCATGCCACTGCCATGAGACAACGATCGCCCTCAATCACATAAATGTTTTGCTTCGAGAGCGAAACCTTCACGCGAACGGCCGAAGGATCATGCGGGCGGTAAGCTGTCACGTGGTATGGTCCGCCAGGCGCCACCCGGGCGGTCGTGCCGCAACCAGCAACCAACGAAACCAGACCTGCACCGGCAACTATTAGACTGAATCGGGAGATATTTCGCATACGTGCGTACTGGATAAGATCGGATGGGCTGTTGTCAACCTTTGTGACCGCTTGCGCGAGTCGCGAGATTCAGGTTCTCCCGCCCGCCGACTCGAACCGCCGAATTCTGGTTGGTGACATTTTGGGAGATTTCCACAAGCCGAGATTTGCAGGCAGGTTTGTCCGCGAATCACGCGAATTAACGCCAATGATTTTCTTTTGTTGAACTTTTCGCGTCTATTCGCGTTATTCGCGGGCAACAATTCTTACTGCGATAGCGTCTGCGGCTAGGGACGGTCGCCACTACACCCGCGTCACTTGGTGAAGATTGTCAGAAAAGCGACTTCAATGGCGAGGGCTTCATGAATGTTGCGCCCCAGATGATCGCGCAATTCTTCGAGACAACCGATCCGTCTTACAATTTCAGCGCTGCTGAAGCGCGATGCGAGTGCAGCGGTTTCTGTTTTAGCATGGGCCAGATCACGATGCACCACACCGTTGCTCGCCCGAAGAACATCAGTCCACCAGGCGAACAGTGTCTCAACCAGTCCCGTGCGCCGTTGCAGGTAAAGACTTTCGGTGAGCGCCTTGTAGTATCCTTCTCGTTCTTCCAGCCACGTGCCGTCAGTCGCATCCTTGTAACGCGTTTGTTCCTTTTTCAACGCCTCATCGGTTTCGCGCTTCACTTCCTCACGCACTTCGCGGAGCAGGCGCTGAAATTCCTGGGCAAGCCCATAGGCGAACTGGATCGCCCATTTTCTTTCGCGGGAGGCGTGCTGCAATAATTCCACCAATTTCTCTTCTTCGTCCCTGCTTCGGCGCTGTTCGTTCGGCGCAAGCGGAATCACAATGCACCGCGAGAGAATTGTCTCCGGCAAAGCTTCAGGCAAAGCGCTTAGTAAAAGCAGCAAGGAATCCTTTGGCGGTTCTTCCAATGTTTTGAGAAACGCGTTCGCAGCTTGGACGGCGAGCCGGTCGGCATCGGGAATAATGGCTACCTTGCAACGGCCGTTTGCTGCGCGCATTTGGAGCGCGTGCTCGAGATCGCGGATTTGCTCAATTAGAATGCGCCGCGATTTCGATTCGGGACGGGCAACGAAAATCTCCCGGGCCTTCGCAGAGAAAACATCTCTTGCTAGTGTGCCATTAACCAGACTGGCCAGATCCGCCGCCAGCAATTGCTTGCCGCTGCCCGGCGATCCCGTGATCAAATAAGCGTGCCCGAGTCGATTCTGTTCGTGTGCGCGGCGCAAGTATTCGAGCGCGCTGGTACGCGAAAAAGCCATTTCAATCAGAAGTAACGAAACCGAGAATCGGCGAATGGGCGAGTCGACGAAGTCGCCTTCTCCCTATTTTGGCGTTGCTCTAAATCGCGAAAGTGCCGGACGGGTTTTCGCGCCGTTTCGCCGTTTCGCCGTTTCGCCGTTTCGGCCATGATAATCACTGGTTAGTAGAAAGACTTGGAAACCGAGAGGAAAGCATTCTCCAAATCTCATTCTCGATCTGGTTTGCGTCGCGTGAGCCGTCGATCGACACAATGCGCTTCACCTCGCGCGCGGCCAACTCACGATATGCTTCGCGAACACGCTCATAAAACTCAGCGGGTTGTTGTTCCATTCGATCGGCTTTGCGTGGCTTCTGCATCCGCGACGCCGCCGTCGCAGCATCGACATCAAGCACGAAAGTAATGTCCGGGATGCAATCGCCGACTACAAACGCATTCAAGCGCTCGACGGTTTCGTGATCCAATTTCCGCGCGGCACCTTGATAAACAGTCGTGGAATCAAGGAAGCGATCTGCGATCACGCACAAGCCGCGCTTCAGGGCTGGCGTGATGATCTCGCGCACGAGCTGGCTGCGGCTGGCCTCAAACAGAAGCAGCTCGGTTTCCGCGGTCATCGCGGAGTTGTGCGGTGCAAACTGCAAAAGTTCGCGAATCGTTTCGCCGATGGGAGTACCGCCCGGTTCCCGCGTCACGACGTATGGAATGCCACAGCGCTCCAGTCGCGCGGTCAGTCTCTGAACTTGGGTCGATTTTCCGCATCCTTCCGATCCCTCAAACGTAATGAACGGCAGCTGCGGCATCATGTCACTTGCGCGCAGCGGTTGCGTTTTTCAAGCTCCAAATGCAGTAGCAAGCTCGACAGGAAACGTTTTTTCCAAATGTCCAAATTCCAACACCCAAGCTCCAAGGAAACCCCAACGTTTCAATCATCAACCAGCATGTCGGATGGATGCGGGGATTGTTGCTTGAGGTTTCTCTGGATGTTGTGAGCTTGGAATTTGAAATTTATGAAATCGTTTTGGCTGGTAAAACAGGAACCATCCTCCTATTCGTGGTCGGACTTCATCGGCGAAGACCACACCAGTTGGACGGGCGTGCGCAATTACGCTGCGAGAAATAGCCTCCGCAAAATGCAAAAAGGCGATGAAGTCCTTTTCTATCATAGCGGCGAGGACAAAGCCGTTGTCGGGATCGCGAAAGTGGTGCGAACCGCGTATCCGGACCCGACAGCGAAGGAAGGCGATTGGTCCACTGTCGATCTGGCTGCCCTGAAACCACTGCGACGTTCAGTTACGCTCCGCGAAATTAAAGGCAACTTGCGCCTGAAGGGAATTCCGTTGATTCGGCAGTCGCGTTTATCGGTTATGCCTTTGGCGGAAGCAGCATTTCGGGAAATTGTGAAGATGGGTACAGATCCAGAGTCATCCTGAGCGTAGCGCAGCGAAGTCGAAGGATCCCGTCGAAACGCCCTGGGTTATCCAACGGGATTCCTCGACTTCGCTCGGAATGACAGCAGTATTCGCTTTTGCCTTGTTCAAACCTCCTCCGGAGCCGAAAATTCCAAAGTGAGCACAATTGCGGCAACCGAGTTCCTTCCGTTGGTTGCAACGGCGGGAGCCGCGCGGGATTTTATCGTCGTCTCGTTGCACGACGTGGCTCCCTCCAGTCAGCAAGTTGCAAACACAATCATTTCGGAACTGGCTCGCCACGGTGTGCGCGTCTGTTCTCTCCTTGTGGTGCCCGATTATCATCATGAAGGGTTGTTCGCAAGGGACCGGCAATTTGTGTCGTGGCTGAGGAACCTGGCAGCGGAGGGTCATGAAATCGTCATCCATGGTTATTTCCACGAGCGTCCTCGCCGCGCGAAAGAAACTTTGCGCGACAAATTCCTGACAAGATTTTACACAAAGCACGAGGGCGAGTTTTACGACCTCGGTTATGACGAAGCTCTGCGTCGCATTGCAGGCGCACGGGACGAATTCCGCGCGCAGGGTCTTAAACCGCGAGGTTTTGTGGCGCCTGCGTGGTTGCTTGGCGACGAAGCCCAGCGCGCGGCGCACGATGCGGAAATGGAATACACCACACGTCTGCGTACCGTGTGTGATCTCCGCTCAGGCGACGTATTTACTGCAAGGACGTTGGTCTATAGCGTGGAAAACAATTGGCGCCGTGCGGTCAGTCGCACCTGGAATGCGGTGATTTTCCGATTCCTGAAAAGCAAACCGCTCTTGCGCATAACCATTCATCCGCCTGATTATTTTCATCCGGCGATTTGGAGGCAGATTCTCGCGTTGATCACGGCAACAAGCAGTGCGCGAACCGCTACGACCTACCAGGACTGGATCGCCGAACAAAGATGGAGACGCGGACTTTAGTGTTGTGTAACCGGTATGACTTGCCAATCGTTGAGTTCAAAATGGCCCGCCGCCAAGGCGCGACGAGAGAGCATGTCCTTTGCGACCTGTGATCGAGACGCAACGCAGGTGCCGGGCTATTTTCGACTCAACCCTACGGGCCGCAGTTCTTTGGTCGAATTTCGGCGTCGCTCGCTCGGCCAGTATCGCAATGGATACAGGCGCTTCGCTGGCTTCTTGAAATTCGCCCAAACTCCTTGCGGCGATTGGCAAGCCATACCGGTTACGCAACACTAGATGTGAGCAGGTGCGATTTACATATTCACTCGCGTTACAGCGCGCGCTCGGAAGAATGGCTCTTCCGCCGTTTGGATTTTCCCGACAGTTATTCGGACCCAAAACAGCTACACGAGCAACTGCTCGAGTCTGGGATGGATTACATCACCATCACCGATCACGATACGATCGAAGGCTGCCTCCAGATTGCGCATGTGCCTCGCACTTTTATCAGTGAACAGGTCACGACGTATTTTCCTAACGATCCGTGCAAGCTGCATCTGCTTGTTTGGGGAATCTCAGAGCAGCAACATCGAGAGATCGAAGCCGTCCGGGATAATATCTTTGAACTGCAACGCTATCTGCAAACGACGCAGATCGCGCATGCGGTCGCGCATCCTCTTTACAGCGTGAATGGCAAATTGGAAGCAAGACATCTCGAGCAGCTCACTCTTCTCTTCAAACATTTCGAGGGCATCAATGGATTGCGCGACGCGCTTCTGAGCGATCTGGCCCAGACTCTTTTTAAGCAGCTGACGCCGGAGAAGATCGACGAACTCGCAAATCGTCACAATCTTTCGCCTACACACGCGGAGCCGTGGAGCAAAATCTTTGTCGGCGGCTCGGATGATCACGGCGGACAATTTGCCGGTTCGGCTTTTACGGAAACGCCGGCTGCGAGTTCTGCAGAGAAATTTCTAGAATTTATTCGCAGCGGCGATTGCACTGCGCAGGGCCACGGAGGAACGCCGTTAATGCTGTCGCACGGCTTTTACAACACGGTCGCCTGTTTTATTCAGGATCGGTTCCACGAAAAACTCGGGCCAGGCGCAGCGCTACTGGAGAAAATGTTTTCGCGCTTCATGGAGGGCCGCGCTCCCACCGAGTTCACGCTCAGAGAGAAAATGGAATTTATCGTGCAGGGTGTCGTGTCAGGAAAAATTTTCGAATTCGTCAAGCCTGCGAATGTGTCGCTCTGGAAAGAGCTTTCAGGTTATTTCGCGCGGCCAGAGGTAAAGGCTAAGCTAGCCGCGCAATTGGACGGAGTCAGCGAGCCGGAACGCCGCACATTTCTCATGGCGAACATGGTCGCCGAACAGCTTGCGTTTCGTTTTTTTAAAAAATTCGTTCAGCAAATCAGCAGCGGCAACATGATCGAGAGCATGCAGGCACTAAGCGCAATTGTGCCGATCCTCGTAATTCTTACGCCTTACATCTACGGCTTTCACAGTCAGGCGCCCTCGCGAAAATGGTTGCGAGGGATTTTTAAGGAACTGACCGGCGAAATTCCGATCGCCTTGCAAAATCGCAAACGCGCCTGGTTCACCGATACGCTCGAAGACGTGAACGGCGTAGCCACTACCATTCGGAAAATGACCGCCGCCGGAGCAGCAGCGGGCAACGAGCTCATCGTCTTAACTTCCCGGAGTGATCAGCGAATTGACGACATCCCGATCAAAAATTTCCCGCCCATCGGCGAATTTGAATTGCCCGAGTACGAACTGCAAAAATTAAGTTTCCCGCCGATTCTCCAGATGCTGGATTACATACAGCGCGAGAAATTCACGGAGATAATCATCAGCACGCCCGGGCCCGTTGGATTGACTGCGCTGCTCGCAGCGAAGATGCTCAACCTGCAAACGAGCGGCATTTATCACACCGATTTTCCCCAATACATCCGCATTCTTACCGAGGATAGCTTCCTTGAAAGTATGGCGTGGCGTTACATGCACTGGTTCTATGGACAGCTCGACACCGTCTTTATTAACTCCGAAGAATATCGGCAAAGCTGGATCAAGCACGGGCTTGATCCCTCGAAACTAAAAATTTTTCCGCGCGGGCTCGATACCGAGCTGTTTCATCCTGCGCGACGCGAACCGGCGTTCTTCGAAAGATTCGGGGCGTGCAATGGCGAGGTTCGCCTCCTTTATGTGGGCCGCATTTCCCGCGAGAAAGATCTCGATCTTCTGGCAGCCGCTTATCGCCGGCTGCGTGACGAGGGCTTACCTGTCCAACTTTTCATCGTCGGTCATGGTCCCTACTCTAATGCGTTCGCGAAATCTTTGCCGGAAGCGTTTTTCACCGGCTATCTCACTGGTAGCGACTTGGCCGCGGCCTATGCATCCGCAGATGTATTCGTATTTCCCAGCACAACCGACACGTTCGGCAACGTTATCCTCGAGGCCCAGGCGTGCGGTCTGCCAGTAGTCGTTTCCGACTCCGGCGGGCCGAAGGAATTAGTGGAAGACAAGGCGAACGGTCTGATCACAAAGTCACACGACGTCGAAGACTTCACGCGCGCGATTCGAGCGCTGGTCACAGATTCCGCGCTGCGAGAGCGCATGGGTAAATCCGCTCGAAACAGTATCATTGACCGAAGCTGGCCCAGTGCTTTCGGCAAATTCTGGGCTACGACAGAAATTTAAGAATGGTAGGACGCGCCGCTGGCGCGTCCGGACGGCGCACCGCGCCGTCCCTACCTCATCCTCAGCCACGGTAACGTGTCCAAATCGACGTTGCCGCCGGTGAGAATAATGCCGACGCGTTTTCCTTCGAGGGCGATTTTGTTTTCAACGCTCGCCGCATACGGAACAGCCGCTGATGGCTCGATGACTATTTTCATCGTTTCCCAGATCGTGCGCATGGCCGAGACAATCGCTTCCTCGCTCACCGTCACAATGTCATCCACGTTATGCTGGATGATTGGAAAGGTTCGCTCACCAACATTCGTCCGCAGTCCATCGGCGATGGTGAATTTCTTCTCGGTCACGATCCGTCGCCCCGCGCGAAACGATTGTGCCGCGTCGTCCGCATTTGCCGGCTCAACTGCGATCACTTTGATTCTCGGCCGCATCGATTTCGCGGCAACCGCCGTGCCGGACAGCAATCCTCCACCACCGACCGGGCACATCACGACATCGAGATCGGGCACGTCTTCGAGCAATTCCACCGCTGCTGTCCCCTGCCCTGCTATTACATCTTCGTTCTCGAACGAATGAATCAGCGTCGCGCCGGTTTTTTTAATCACCTCTGCGCATGTGGCTTCACGCGCCTGTTCCGTCGGTTCACAAAAGACAATGTGCGCGCCATAGCTCTCAACCGCGCGGACCTTTACCTTCGCCGAGTTCGACGGCATCACGATGTGCGCAGGAATGCCATGCAGTTTCGCTGCGCGCGCCAGCGCTGCGCCGTGGTTGCCAGACGAATGCGTCGCCACGCCGCGTTGCGCGATGGCTTCGTCCAGTGAAAAGACCGCGTTTGTCGCGCCGCGCGCCTTAAACGCCCCAATCTTCTGAAAATTTTCGCACTTAAAAAACAGTGACGCCACGCTCGCTCCGTTCAATCGCTCGCTGGTCAACACCGGCGTGCGATGAATGTGTGCACGAATCTGCTCGTGCGCCGCGCGAATTTTATCGAACTCGATTGCGATCGACTGACTAGGAGATGGCATTTGGGCTTTGGACATGCTCCGGGCGCGGGCCGATTCCGACCAGGCGAGCTGGAATTTGGCGCAGGCTGGGAAAATTCTTAAATAATCGGGGCAACAACGGCAAGTTTGCGCCTTCCCGGGTCTGCCGGCCGGTGACGACGTATTTGTGGACAAGCACCTGCATGTATTGAATTACCACGGCTGGCCATTTCCGACGTTGTTGCACCTTTCGAAGATCGGCCATTGAAACAGGACCACGCCTCAATTTTTCAGCCAGCAGATTGGCCGTCGCGACCGAATCCTGGATTGCGAGATTGATTCCAACGCCGCCCGCAGGCGACATCGCGTGCGCGGCATCGCCGATGCAAAGCAAACCATCGCGGCACCAGTCGCGCAGACGATTGATCTGCACCGTGAGCAATTTGATTTTGTCCCAGTCGTCGAGTTCGCTCACGCGATCGCGCAAGAACTCCGCCATGGCCACAAGGTCGTGTTGAAACTGTGGCAACCCTCGCATTTTGACCTGGTTGAAATCGCCTTTAGGAATCACGTAACCGCATTGCCAGTAATCGCCCCGGTCGATGAGCACGAGCAGTTTCCCGTGCCGGAAAAATCCGAATGTCTGCTCGGGATCATCGGCGCGTTTTGAAATGCGCATCCAGAGCACATCGATTGGCACACCGTACTCGCGCACTTGGAAGCCGGCGCCGTTGCGTACCGTCGAGATGCGGCCATCGCAACCGATAACAAGATCGGCGCGCACTTCGATTTCGCCGCGCGGCGTCTTAGCGCGGACGCCGATCACTCGATCGTTATCAAAAACGAGATCGACGACTTCGTGTTCCATGAGGAGTTGGAAATCTGGAAATTGTTTTGCGTGCGATGAAAGGAAGGTCAGAAAATCCCATTGCGGCATGAATGCGATAAATTTGCAGCGGGTCGGCAACTGCGAAAAATCAGCGATCGGCACTCCATGGCCGTTAATGATGCCGCGAAGCTCGCGCAATTTTTGATGTGGCTGCTCAAGAAATTGGTCGAGCAAGCCCAGCTCGCGCATTAGTTCGAGCGTTGATGGATGAATGGTGTCGCCGCGAAAATCGCGGTTGAAGTCGGCATGTTTCTCGAGAACGACCACCGGCACGCCGGCCCTCGCCAGCAGATAACCAGCTATCATGCCAGCCGGCCCGCCGCCCACGACCACGCAACGCGTTTCCAATTTTTCAGACGCGTTCATTTCAACACAATAGGGAACCACGGATTACGCGGATAGCACGGATTAGGAAAACCAAGATTATTGTTTTGCATCCGTGTTATCCGTGCAATCCGTGGTTAGATCAATGAAGGTCAAGCCGCTTTTTCTCGATGAAGAACAAGTCCGCCATCATTTGCGGATGGTGGACTTGATTCCCGCGATGGAGAAAGCGCTGATCGATTTTTCCGCTGGCAAAGTGACTCAGCCGGTGCGGTCAGTGATCAAGGTCGAGGTCGCCGCGGCGACCGGATTCCTCGGCCTAATGCCAGCATTAACTCCAAATGGGCTCGGACTGAAAGCCGTGACGTTCTATCCGTCGAATGCGGAGCGTGGAATCCCGACTCACATGGCAACAATTTTTCTTGTCGATCCAGAGACCGGTACGCCGCTCGCGATCATGGACGGCCGCTTGATCACAGAAATGAGAACGGCAGCAGTTTCATCGGCGGCAACAAAGCTTCTCGCGCCGCCTGACGCAAAAGTGCTTGCCATTCTCGGAAGCGGCGTGCAGGCGCGGAGTCACGTGGAAGCGTTGCAACTCGTTAGGAAGTTCGAGGAGATCCGCGTATGGAGTCCTACGCGCGAGCATGCACAGCGATTCGCCAAAGAAATTGGTGCGACAGCAATGTCGGATGATGGCGCAGTGCGCGGCGCAGATGTGATTGTGACTGTGACGAATTCGAAAACACCTGTACTGAAAGGCGCTTGGCTAAAACCTGGGTGCCACGTAAACGCAATTGGCGCGTGTCGTCCGGACTGGCGGGAGCTGGATGATGATTCGATGAGAAATGTCGTCTTTGTCGATTCACGCGAAGGCGCACTGAAGGAATCAGGCGACGTGATTCTCTCCGGCGCGAAGATTTACGCCGAACTTGGGGAAGCGCTGGCCGGTAAGGTTCCGGCACGTGCAAATGAAACGACGATTTTCAAATCGCTCGGTATGGCCGTGGAAGACATTGCCGCCGCAATGCTCGTATACCGAGAGTCTATTTCGGGGGCAAGGCCGTCAGCTGATTAGAGACTAACTGCCAGCCCGCAGGAGCTTTTACCCAAACGTGCGTACTCCGATATTGGCCGCTGGTCGGTTGACCGCTGTATTGTCCCTTAATTGTGACACGGCTCGTTGCTACTGCGCTGTTTTGATAAACGCGCACCGTGATGCTTTCCTCCTCCTTGATTGAGTCCAGCGTGGTGGCGCCGGATTTAGCATTCGCGAGTCGCTGCGCCTTGGTAAGCACATCTCCGGATGCGTTTACAAAGACGTAGTCATCTGCCCAGATTTTCTCCAGCGCGGGAATGTCGCGCTGCAATAACGCGCTGCGATACTTCTCGATCATTTGCCTGACCTCTTGCTCGCCCTTGCCATCTTGCGAGTTGTGTTGGCTTGCTGATTGTCCGAATGCAAGCGACAACAGGGTGATGGTCACGGCCAGATGTGGAATGTAGTGCTTCATGGTCGAACTCCTTTGCATTTTCATAGCCGATCTCAAATAGTTGGCGCAAGCCTGATTCCCCTCAATCTCATCCAGCGCTTGCAAAGCAATTCCTTGACGGAACAGTTGGCAGCGATGTCGGCTGAGGTTGACGAGCTAGACTCGAGCATCGAGCGCGCTGTTGCTCGCGGGCAACTGATGCAATCGACGGCGAAGAACATTCGTACACTACTATCCGGAGCGCAGACAGATATCTATCTGCGATCCGTAAACGAACTCGCCAGTAGAGCAGCGTGGCCCGAGGTGAATGATCGCTTCTACCAGACGCTTGCCTTTGGAACTGGCGGGCTGCGCGGGCGCACGATTGCCAAAATGGTGACGGCCGCAGAGCGCGGGAATGCGAACGAAGACGAGCGACCACAATTTCCCTGCGTCGGTACGAACGCGATGAATTTTTTCAATATCAATCGTGCAACGCAGGGACTTGTCGCTTATCTGCACGATTGCAACCGACGCGAGAAAATTTCGGCCAGGCCGAGGCTCGTGATCGCGCACGATCCACGCTTTTTCTCGAAAGAGTTCGCGGAACTTGCGGCCAAGGTCGCAGCTAAAAACGGTTGCGACACGTGCGTGTTTGAGGGCCCGCGCTCGGTGCCGGAGCTTTCCTTTACGGTTCGCTATCTCAAAGCAAGCGCGGGCATCGTAATCACGGCCAGCCACAATCCCCCGTACGATAATGGCTACAAGGTTTATTTTAGCGATGGAGCACAAGTGATCGAACCGCACGCCAGTGGGATCATCGCCAAGGTGAACGCGATCACAACTGAATCGTTCACACCGGTTTCAAAAGATCAACAAGGCAAAGTGAGCACGATCGGGAAGGACATCGATCAAGCTTACATGCGCCGGCTGGAAACTTTGATTCTCGATCCGTTGATGATTCGCGAAGCGAAATTGCTGCGAATCATTTACACGCCGCTCCATGGGACCGGTAGCGTAATCATTAAACCGATACTCACACGGCTCGGGTTCAATTTTCAAGTCGTGCCGGAACAGGATCGCTTTGATGGTCGATTCCCGACCGTGAAATCGCCGAACCCGGAAAACGCGGAGGCGTTAACCATGGCAATCAATCTTGCTCAAAAGGAAGATGCAGACCTGGTCGTGGCGACGGATCCGGATTGCGATCGCATGGGAGCAGCAGTCCGCGCAAAAGATGGCCAAATGAAATTGCTAAGTGGAAATCAGACCGGCTCGCTGCTGGCCTGGTACCGAATCAAGACACTGTTCGACAAGGGCGTGTTGAATACGCACAACGTCTCGCGCGCCGTAATCATCAAGACTTTCGTGACTACCGATCTGCAAAAGGCGATCGCCGATTACTACGGATTGCGCTGTGTCGAAACGCTGACCGGCTTCAAATACATCGGCGCGAAACTAGGTAAGTATGAGCGCGCGATCCCGGAACAGCTGCGACAGAATTATGCTCATCTCACCGAACACGAAACGCGGCGGCTTCGTCTGGCTCACTCCTCATTTTACGTTTTCGGCGGTGAAGAAAGTTACGGCTACAGCGGGGCGGACTTCGTTCGCGATAAAGACGGTAACGGCGCCGTAATCATGTTTTGCGAAGTGGCCGCCTATGCGAAATCGCGCGGGCAGACAGTCGATGAATTGCTCGACGAAATATTCGCGCAATTCGGCTATTTCGCAGAGAAAACCAATGCGCTCGTTTTCGAAGGCGCAGAAGGCGCAAACAAAATTGCGCGCCTGATCGAGTCATATAGCGCCAGCCCATTTTTAGAAGTGCTGGGATCAAGGGTGATCGGAATCAAAAATTTCGAGAGGGACATGGTCGAAGACGTGGAGGGCGACCTTGTTCCCAAAGAAAAGATGTCGATTTTTGAACTCGAAGACGGAACCCGAATCGCCGTGCGTCCATCGGGAACGGAGCCAAAGATCAAATATTACCTTTTCGCGCAGTGCCGGCCGGAGAATGGAAAATTCGATCCCGCAGAACTCACTCGAATCAAGGCGCAAGTCGGAGAAAAACTCGATCGTCTCTGGGATTGGCTGCAAAAGGATGCAGAGGACCGCTTCCGCATGGGATGATGGCAGCACCAAATTCCAAGCTCCAGCATCCAGAGACAAAACTGT
>QHMS01000113.1 GCA_003217895.1 Verrucomicrobiota bacterium | reverse complement strand
AGTCAAGGACACGTTTCGCTTCACCAAGGTAGCAATGCGCCTCAGCATCTTTCTCGTCGAGGACGATTGCCTTCAATGCAGCTTCCTTTGATGCAGGATAGGCTTCGAGTGGTTTTACATAGGCGTCGGCCAGAAAATACCAGGCCTTTGCGATCCCAGTCCAGGCACGCGCAAACGAAGGATCTTTCCCGACGGCGCGCTGAAAGAAATCGAGCGCTCTTCGCAAATCCTCCTCGCTACTCTTGTTCGAGAAATAGAGCCCCTGCAGATAAAAGTCGTACACCTCTCTGTTACGCTGTTCCTGGACTGGAAGCGAAACGGCGAGCTTGATTTTGAGCGCTTCAACAACGGAGCGAGTTATTTCGTCTTGCAGGGCAAATATGCCCGCGAGTTCACGATCATAAGTTTCTGTCCAAACATGAAAGCCGTTGCGCGAATCAATCAATTCGGCCGTTATGCGAACGCGGTTACCCTCGCGTCGCAAACTTCCTTCAAGCACATTCTCGACGTTTAGCTTTCTTCCGATCTCACTCACGTTCACGTTCGTCCCCTTGAATGAAAATGACGACGCGCGGCCAACGACATGCAGCCCGTCGACTTTTGCCAAGGCGTGGAGAATTTCCTCGCTTATGCCGTCACAGAAATATTCCTGATCTCTTGCCTGGCTAAGATCGAGCAATGGTAGAACGGCGATACTTTTTTCTGGAGGGCTAAACTGCGACGCTTCGAAGAGCTCGCTGCGAAATAACCAGATCGCAGCCGCGCCTAGGACGAGACCCGTAATGCCGGTTGCTACCAGCTTCGGATTGCGACGCGACCAGCGCCAGATTCGCGCCGGAGCAGAGATCGGCCGGGCGGCGATTGGACGCCCTTCGAGCCAGCGTTCAAGATCCTCGGCCAGTGCGAGAGCAGAAGAATAGCGACGCTTTGGATCTTTTTCGAGACACTTGAGGCAGATCGTTGAGAGGTCGCGATCTATTTTCGGATTTAGGAGGCGCGGTTGCCGCGGCTCAGTGTGCGCCAAGTCCATAGACATCTGTGACGCTGCTGACAGCCGCGTTGTTTCCCACTGCTTGCTCTGGCGCCATATAACTGGGCGTTCCCAGCACTTCCAACGTACGCGTGACCGTGCTCTCTGATTCGACTAATCGCGCCAAACCGAAGTCCGTGAGATGCGGTTCGCCTTCTCGATCAAGCAGAATGTTTCCAGGTTTAATGTCTCGATGCAGAATGCCGTGCTCATGCGCGTAGTGAACGGTCCGCGCGACCCTCGCGATTAATTCCGCTGCTCGTCGAGGGGACATCGGTTCGCGCTTCGCGACAGCATCGAGTTGTCCGCCTGCGATCAGGTTCATGCTGAAGTAGACCGTTTCAGGTGCGCTTTGGTGGCCCATTGGCCAAGACCAATGACTTTTAACGCGACGGTGCGATTAAGACTTTTTTGGCGTGCTCGAAACACTACGCCTTGTCCGCCGCGTCCAATTTGCTCGAGCAATCCGTAATCGCCGAAGTCCATCAACATCGGCGACGGGGAAATGTTAGCGCGGACGGGGTCATCGACCCCGGCTACAGCTTCTTCAGAGTTGAGACCGGTCTCCAGCAGACAGGCGCCGCACGAGTGCTGTGGGGAATCGGGTGGAATGGCTGCTCCGCATTTGCGGCAAAATCTTTTAGCGGTGGTGATTCTCATCGGCGGCCATTCCCTTTACTTAAATAATGCACGGAAATCCCAAACAGGTTACGAGCGCAACGCGGCGATGAGGTGGCGCAGTTCTACTTCAATCTCGGCCGGCGTTGCCACCGTGTGCGCGACTTCCTCACGCAAGACCTGTCGGTAACGGTGTCGCAGTCGGTGGAAGGCTTGTTTGACCGCGTTCTCGGTCATGCCAAACTCGCGCGCAATCTGCGCTTGCGACGGTCGATCCGGTTCGTCAGACAGCAATGCGTTCAACCGCTCCAGTAACGGCGCGTTAGCTGATCCCTGAGATTCCTCGCGCAACCGCGCAAACACTCGGTCGAGCACGATGAAGGCCCAATTGCGATCATAAAGCCGGTCGGCGCTTAGCATGTCGCTGCGATCGAACTCGCTAGAATCGTAGGATTCGATCCCGTCGAGCGGAATCAGTGTTCGGCCGCCGCCGCGTTTGATCGTCGCGGCATCGCGGCGCTCGTTCATCATGAAATGCTTGAGCGAAGCCAGAAGAAATGAACGCAAGCGGCCCTTTTCCTGTCGCACGGATTGGAAATCTTTGCGCTTTAAAATCAGCGCGAAAAACCCCTGGGTAAGATCTTTCGCCTCCTCTGGTTGAGCACCTTGTCGTCTGACGAAGCCATAAATAGGCCGCCAGTAAGTGCGGCAGAGATTTTCGAGCGCCTCGTGCGCCGCTGGTGATTCGCCTTGGGCCTCCAGCACCACGCTCCAATGGGTAGTAGTAAATGCAACCGGGCCGTGATGAACATTCCCGCCAATCGCGCTCAGTGAAGTCACCTCATCATCAGCGGGATGCGTGAAAATTGACGCTCCGTGGCTCTGCGACTGCCAAAACAGAATTATCAGGACATCGAGCGCGTCATCGAGTTCGATTTTGTGCGCGCGACGGAAGCGGCCGCGCTGAACTCGTTGCGCTGGCTCGGACGAGGCGACAAGGAAGCGGCCGACGCAGCCGCGTGCGACGCCATGCGCGGCATGTTCGATCTCATGAACATCTGCGGCGAGGTCGTCATCGGTGAAGGGATCAAGGACGACGCGCCGGGAATTTTCAAAGGCGAGCAGCTCGGCACCTGGTATCCTGGTTCGCCGGAATTTCACATCGCGATCGATCCGATCGACGGGACGACGAATATTTCCAAGGGCGCGCCGAATTCCATCAGTTGCATCGCGGCGGCGAGTCCGGAGGCAGGCGTGAAAGTGGCGCTGCGTGATGTGCCGTCGTTTTACATGTCGAAGCTAGCTTACGGGCCCCGCGTGATCGAATACATGAAAAAACGCGGCGACTCGCTTCACCTCGAGATGCCGATCGCGGAGGTGCTGGCCATCGTGGCGCGCGCGGTGGACAAGCGGGTGCAGGATGTGGCGGTGATGATGCTGGATCGACCACGACACAAGGACATCGTGGGACAAATTCGCACGGCCGGCGCGTCGCTGCGCATGATCGGTGATGGGGATATCGCTGCGGCCATTGCGCCGTCGTTGCCCGACTCGGACGTGGATCTTTACATGGGCATCGGCGGTTCGCCGGAAGCGGTGCTCGCGGCGGCGGGAATCAAGTGTCTCGGTGGCGACATGCAATGCAAAATGTGGCCGCGCGATGAGAAGGAACGAAAGAAATTGATCGCCGACGGTTACGAAAAAGATCTCGAGTGCGTCTATTCGGCAGACGATCTGGCTAACGGCCAGAACATCCTCTTTTGCGCCACCGGAATTAGCGACAGCGCACTCTTGCCAGGTGTGCGGGCGCGGGGTGGCGTCACGGCGATTACCCATTCAATTCTCATGCGCGCAAAGAGCAAGACGGTTCGTTTTCTTCGCGCGCGGCACAATCTGCAGGCAAAGACAATCCGACTTCGTTCCGATAATCGCGAGCACTTGATTTGAGTACCAGTGAGGGCGGCTTGCTATGGACTCGGCGACACGGATGGAGCCGTGTTCTTGTTAAAGATATCTGGCAGCTTGGTTTCTTTAAAATCAGCAGGCACGATAAATTGGCTATCTGGAACCGAGTCGAGGCTTACACCGGTAATGGTGCTGGTAATTTCCATAGGATGTCCCGAACCGCCGGCGCCATGCCCACGTGCCGAATTTTCCGTAGCGACGATCATGCGCATTCGGATCGGTAATCCAGGGAAATCGCGGAAGTCAGGCATTTTCGTATTCGCCGCGTCCCAAAATTCAGACTTGATCGATTGGAGTTGTGCGAGGACGGCAGCGCCATTTGGGTAGTTCGGCGCGATCCAATAGGTCGCTTTAAAATCAGGTCCATTGTAGGTGTATTGTTCGGTATCGTAACCATTGATCGTTTCCCTCTGTCCGGTGGGTGTAAGTGTGGGCTTTTGCGAACCTGCTTTATCGTTGCCGAACTTGTTTAACATGTCTGCGACGGCTCTCATTTTATCCGGCGAAATCCGGACGACTGTCTTCTGGTCGTTCAACAGATTGATTAACTCGCCAGTTGTTCCATCGAAAATTGCAGTGATCTGCGAAGGAGCATCAATGCGCGCTTTGTCGCCTTTAACTTTAATCGTCATGTTCGTAGCGGCGGCAGCTGTACTGGGAGATGCTTCCGACTTTTGAGCCTGTCTCGCCGGCTCGACTGCCGTGGAATACACGATGGTGAGATCGGCGCGGAGCGGAAGGATGCTGAAAGTAATTACCACGAGTGAATACAATGCAGTCTTCATATCTGCAGATAGTTCGCGGCCGTTGGCCAGTGTGGCCGTTTGCAGCCGCGGGGTTACGCCCGCTTCTGGGTCTTCAGCAGCCTGATCGCGTCCCGCAACTCGGCAGCGCGCTCGTAAAGTTCCTTCGCAATCGCCGTTTCCATCTCGCGCTGCATGACCTCCAGCTTTGAAAGAGGACGTTTCGCTTTCACTTCCTCGAGCCATTCGTCGAGAAACGCGATCTCGGAGCTTTTCGATACCAGCTCCGGAAAATTTGACTGTTGCAAGAAATCTACAATCCCTTCGCGGCCGCGCTCAATCTCGGCTATGGCCTCGGCAAATTTTCCCTGTCCCAGAAGGATGGACGCTTTGGCGCGCGTATTCATCATGAGCACGTAGGGCCGGAACTGCTGCAGGCTCCAGGAAAACTCCTCGCGGTCGGTGTGCTGGGTGACAAAAGTAAAAAGATCGAGATTGCGTTGCGTGTCGCGGACGACGCCTTCGAAATCGTTGATCTGAAACAGGCTCAGGTACCGATGATAATATTGAATGCCTTCCTGTTGCAGCTCCGCGCATTGCTCAGCCGTAAGCTGGTAAGCCTCGCCTTTCTGCTCGATGCGAGCGGCCCGCTTTTGATGATATTCCAAAAGCGATTCGCAATTGTGGGGACGGCGGCCATCCGGCCGGCCGCTCAATTCCATTTGCAACACGCCGAGATCGACTCGCAGTTGCAATTTTTCGCGGCCATCGAGGCCGGCGATCTTGCGCACTTTGATGCTGCCGCTCTCGTGCGGCCAATCTCTCAGGATGCTATTGAGATCCAAACTCATGTAGCGAAACATCCAGCATTTAACCTTCGCTTGTCAATAACGTCGCGGCGGCAACCTTCGGAGTTTGGCAGGCGACACGCCTGCCGCTACAATATCCGCTCGTGGAAGATTCGATCGACTCTTTTATCCGTTTCCTCGCCGTTGAGCGCGGTCTTTCTGAAAATTACCAACTCTCCACGCAAAGGTCGCTGAGCGAATTCACGCGATGGTGCGGCGCGATTAAAAAGATCAATAATCCGCGCGCAGTGACTTTAGCGGTAATGAGCGAATATCTTGCTGATCGCAAACGCGCGGGCCTTTCCGCGTCGTCGATCAAGCTGATCGTGGTTGCATTGAAGATTTTTTTCCGGTTCTTGGCAGGCAAGGGGATCGTTGAGCGCGACCCGGCCGAGGCATTGGCGCTACCGCGCATCGAGCGTTATCTCCCGGAAACGCTCAACGAATTGCAAGTGGAGCAATTCCTCGAAAAGATCGATACGAAAGCTGTCCACGGCTTGCGCGATCGCGCGATGATCGAGTTGCTTTACGCAAGCGGGTTGCGCATTTCCGAGCTGGCAAATGCGCGGCTGGAGAATTTCAATTTCGAAGAGCGCATTGTGCGCGTGACGGGAAAAGGAAACAAGACCCGCCTGGTGCCGGTGGGTCGAAAAGCGTGCGAGGCGCTGGCAGCCTATCTCTCCACGCAGCGGCCGAAACTTGTGAAGCGGCATAGCGGGAGCGAAATTTTTCTCTCCGAACGCGGCGGCAAGTTAACCACAGCGCGTATCTGGCAGATTGTAAAAAAGCACGCGCGCCGTGCCGGGCTGGAGAAAAATATCTATCCACACCTTCTCCGGCATAGTTTCGCAACGCATCTCCTCGGGAACGGCGCCGATCTGCGGATCATCCAGGAGATGCTGGGCCACGCCGATATTTCCACGACGCAGGTCTATACGCATGTCGATCAACAGCGGCTTAAAGCTGTGCATCGGCAATTTCATCCGCGGGCGTAGCCGCCGCGATGCTAGATTCTAGGTGCTAGATACTCGATCAGTTTGTGTTTGATCCAGTATCAAGCATCGAGTATCCAGCATCCGCGTTTAGGGTGCGGTCGTGCTTATGAAACGAATTCTGTTGCTACTCATCGTGCTCGCCGTGGCCGCGTTTGCTGGTTGGTACTACTGGAAGGTTTCCCTGCAATTTTCGAGTGCTCCGGTGAGCGCGCTCCTACCTCGACAAACAATTTTTCTGGCGCACCTGCCTGACTTTAATCGAACCCTCGACGACTGGCATCACTCCGATGTTTATCAGCTGTATCGCGAACAAGCGGTGCAGGATTTTGTGCATCCCGCACTTGCGGGCCTGAGCAACCTTCCAAAAACAAACGCGGCTTCCCAAACACTGCAGGAGATCGAGCAACTCGACCCGAAGCATGCCTTCCTGGCTTTGACATCAATCGAGAATACCAATCCAAGGTTCATAGGCGGCTTCCATTTTGGTGGCAGCCAGGAAGAAGCGGCGCGGCTCATCAACAAATGGCGCTCGACATTTCTGGAACTAACTCCGGGAGCGAAACGCGAGAAGCTGCAATATCAGCATCATGAAATTGAGTTGATCACTGCGGCCCCATTTACTCTCGCAACGACCTATGATCGTCCCTGGTTTTTTGCTGCGACAGACCTGACGGAATTAAAGGCGGTGCTCGATCGCGCGAATCACCGCGCTCAAAATCAAGAAGACACACTCGACAAAGACGCAGCGTATCGCGCAGCAATCGCGCACCGGCCATCCAATTATGCGGCATTCTTTTATCTGCAACCAAAGATATTTTCTGAACGAATTGCAGCGCTGCGCGCTGCTGTTCGATTAAATGCGGCTCCCGGCGAGTTCACGATGCTCGAGAAGATGCGCTGCATCGCCGGTTCGACGCGGTTTGAAAACGGGAAAATACACGACGTGCTTTTTCTCGGGATGCCGAAGCTAGAACATGGTACCACGCTCATGCGACCTTCCCTCTCGCTCGGCACCAAAGAGACTTTTTTTTATCTATCGATGCTTCTCAACGTCGGGGAGAAAATCGACACCCTAAACCAGGTGGCGGCCTTGGCTGGCACCAAGGCTTTTCAGGCGCTTGCCGACAGCGGGGTGACGGCTGATGATTGGAAAGCCGCATTTGGCCTTGAGCTGGGATCGCTGGCGGACTGGCCGTCGAGCGCACACTGGCCATCTTTTCTCCTAACATTGCCGATCATGGACGCGGCGAAAGCAGGAAAGATCGTGGAGGCCCTCTTACGAACCGACGAAGGGGCCACATGGACGGATACGACGAAGGATGGCGTCCGCTATTTTTCGAAGCAGTCGGCGGCGAGTCTGATCGCAGTCACGCCTACCATCGCCGTGTCCGATCAGGTTCTTATCGCCGGTTTTAACGTGGTCTCAGTAGAAGAGGCAATGAAACGCAGCGGGATGGGCTCATCTGATCTTTCAGATTCTGAAACTTACAGTGCTGCTGCGCGATTGTTGCCCGCGCCGACGAACTTTTTTGCCTACGTCGATACGAGGCTCTTGTATTCCCGACTCGACGCTTCGCTTCGTCCAATTTTGTTAATGGCTGCAGCTTTCGTGCCGGCAATAGTTGGGTCCGTCGATCCTACCAAGCTCCCACCGCCAGAGATCATTACGAAACATTTGAGCCCTATCGTCTCCTCGCAAAGATACGATCGCGACGGCTACATGGCCGAGTCAATTGGACCAATCACGCTGGATCAATCGGCAATCGGGCTTGCTATTCTTAGCAGCCTTGGCGCAGGAACACGACAAAAAGCCGGTGCTGCCGTAACCGGCCGGCCCGCTTCCCGTACGGCCACGCCGCAGCCGACACTCAGCCCGTCGCCCACGCCGTAGTAGGGTACGGATTCATGTGGTTGCAGGCGTTTCGCTTGCAGAATTTTGGAATGCAGCGGATACGGCTGGCGCTACAGAAAGCCTCCTGCCGCGCCATTTCGGCACTATTCCTTCGCTATCGGAAAGAGAAAAGGCGAAGAAAACTGCTGCAGTCTGTGAAAAACATGCTATGCTTTTCGCCCTTATGGCTATTCTAAAGAAAAACGCATTCTCCCGTCGTGTTCCTGACCTGGTAACTGAGGAGCTGGTTGCTGTCCTCTCTCGACGCTCTTCCTTTGAGTTTAAGCAGCTTTTCGACATCGTGCACGAGAACCTTCGCGCCCGGAACGCTGCAAGCGGCGGCGAAGAAATGCTGCGGTTGCGAGCTTATGAGAAATTGCAGAATCTCGTGGCACGAGGCGCGGTCAAGAAGAATGGCAAGAAGTACAAGGGCTTGCCGTCGGCTTTGGCCAACGCGATTGCCCAACAGAATGGTCATCTCGCCGGCGTAAGGTAGGCCGACCTTTTTGACACGAATTGGCTTCACGCCAGATTCTTGGATGCTGCGCGAATATTTGCCGGTTCTCCTGCAAATCCTCGTCGCGATGCTCTTTGCGGTTTCTGCTCTTCTCGTCAGCGTGTTGGTAGGCAAGAGTGGAAAACGCACCCGAGCCAAAGATTTACCTTACGAGTGTGGAATGATTCCGCAGGGGGAACGGTTGCCGCGCTTCAGCGTGAAGTTCTATCTTGTGGCGATGCTTTTTATCCTGTTCGACATCGAGATCGTGTTCATGTATCCGTGGGCGGTTGTTTACCGCGATGCGATCAAACAGAGCAGCGTCATTTTTTGGAGCATGCTCAGTTTCATCACGATCCTGATGGTGGGCTACATTTACGCGCTCAAAAAGGGCGCACTCGATTTCAGACGTTAGATTCTTGGTCTTTCAACGCTCAACGCCCAACGTCCAATTCAGATAGTTGAGCATTGGGTGTTGGGCGTTGGACGTTTTCACCAGCTTGCCAATGAACCCGTCACGCCAGCCGACTGGCTCCGGGCCTCGTCTTCTGCCGGTCACACTGCTGGTGAGCGGCCTTCTTTGGCTGTTCACTACAACAGGCGGACGGCAGATCTTCGTTAAGGAGGTGCTCGGTGGCGCCTATGATTCGCAGGCGGAACATTTTCTGCGAGGCGATGTGGACGTCGATGTAGACGCGATCGGGCATGAAGCAATGATCGTGAACGGGAAGGTGCGAATGTACTTTGGCCCGTTTCCGGCGCTCGTACGTATCCCGCTCAACTTGGTTTACCCAGCGGGACACGGGAAATGGTCGCGGATTTCAGGATTTTGCGCGGGCCTCATCGCGCTGTTTGCTTTCGCCGGTCTCATGCGCATGGCGTTGCGATCATCTCCGCTTTCATCGCGCGCCCGCAATTGGCTTGGCAACGCGTGCGTAGTTGGGTTTGCATTCGGCTCACCGCTGCTTTTCCTGCTCGGGAACCTTTCAATCTACGATGAAGCGATTATCTGGGGACTGGGCTTGTCGTTCGGCGCGGTCTTTTTCGCCTTCTGCTCGCGACAGGCCGAGGGTGGCGGCCTGACGCGCGCATTGCTGGGATTCTCGCTCTGTGCCGGCGGTGCTCTACTCTCCCGGGTGACGTTTGGCGCGCCGTTCATCCTGATCACGCCCTTACTTGCTTTGGGACTGCCTCGCACGAATCGTGTAGCTAATCTCACCGCGCTGGTTCTCCCGCTTAGTGCCGCACTCATCTTCTACGTTTGGCTAAACTACGCAAGATTCGGCAGCCTCACCGGAGCGAACTACTACGACTACTACATCAACACGGTTCATGCCGAGTTTGCCCATAAATTTGGAGTGTTCAGCCCGCGGCGGATACCTTACAGCTTTGCCGACTACTTCGGTGTGCGTTTCCCGAGCCTCGAACGTGAACCGCCGTTCTTAGCGGCAGATCGCCATTTCTATGATTATCCCTCACTGTATTCCAATGACTTCAGCGAGGTGTATCTCCCTCTCCCGTGGTGTTCAGGCTGGCTCGTTTTCGGCGCCATTATGGGAATTACATGTCTGGTTCGACGCGATGGTGCAGACGCGTTCGAGCGCGGAGCGGCTACGGCTCTCTTTGTCCAATTTCTTTGTATCTTATCGTTTTTTGCGCTCGCCCAGCGTTACGCCGCTGATCTTTATCCTTTCCTAATCTTCTGTGTGATTATCTTCCTCCGCTCGGGCGGCATGGCTTTGGTCCGGTCACGCCATGTGATTATCGGACTGGTCTGTCTTGCGATTATCGTGAACTCGCTTGCAACCGTTTCCTGGTTAATCGGTCCTGACCAAAACGTCCCGTCGGAGACCAGAGCTGCCTGGGAAAGACTCCTGGAACGGCATTCGGTTGAAAAGTGAAAGTGAAAATCATGATGACTCCCGAGAGGCAAGCCGCTGTCCGACAATTTTGGATCGCAGCCAGCCTTTCGCTATTCGCCACGCTTGTTTTCTATTTTTCGACGAATGCTACGCTGCACGATCTGGATTATACCAGCGAGATCGCGTCGGCTCTTCTGCGTGGCCACTTGGGTCTTCGCGAAAAACCGCCCGAGTGGCTCAACGAAATGATTCCGCACGGAGACCGATATTATTCAGCGTTTCCGCTCGGAGCAGTGCTCAGCATGCTTCCGATTGCGCTGCTGCAGAAAGCAGGCTTGATCCATGACTTTCCAGGACACGTCTTGGCAGCGCTCATTGCTAGCTTGTGCGTTTATTTCTTTTTTCAGCTCGCAAAGGCATTCGGAGCAGATTACTCCAGCCCCAGACGCACGTCGTTAGCTCGTCGCATTTTAATGGCGCTGTTTCCAATTTTTGGAACCTGGACGTGGTGTAATCTCGGAATGGGCGGCGCATGGCAAATCGCTCTCGGCCTGGCTCTGATGGGCCAAACCGCAGCGCTTTATTTTTCCCTGGTGCGACCATCTCCCTTCGTAGCTGGAGCGTTTTTCACCCTGGCTTTTGGCAATCGAACCGAGCTGCTGATCAGTCTGCCATTTTACCTTTATTTTCTTTGGCGTCAGCCAAATGGAAACGCATTCAGTTGGTTGCACATTCGCGAGATCAAACGGGGGTTCCGGGACAATATGCCGATGCTCATCCGATTCCTAAGCGCACCAGTAATCCTCGCGCTTCTGACCGCCGCTTATAACTTCGCGCGGTTTCGTTCCATTTTCGATTTTGGTTACATCCACATTCCAGAAGTGCATGAGGAACCCTGGTACGCGCATGGGCTGTTCTCGGTCCAGGCGATTCCGTGGAACATCTACACGATGCTGTTTCAAGGGTTCGAGAGCATTCAATACGTCCCTTACATCCAACCAAACGGGTTCGGCTGCTCAATCTTCCTTGCCAGTCCGTTTCTTTGCCTGCTTTTTCGCAGGGGCGGCAGATACAAGGTGACCGCATGGGCGGCGATTGCTGTCTTGACGCTCGTCCTCTGGTGTCATGGCAACCCCGGGAGCTGGCAGTTTTCGTATCGCTACGCGATCATTCTCCTTCCCTGGATGTTTCTTCTGCTGACCGGTAACGGCCCGGCGAAAATAACCGTCAGCGAGATTTTCCTTTTTGCCGTTTCAGTCGCGATCAACGCACTGGCCATGTGGCAATTCCTCTGGACCGACGAAATCCAGCCGTAGCACGAAAATCGTAATTCCTGGGTTAGTGGCCTGTGATCCGGTTGCGCGCGGGCCGGTGTGCCTGCCCGCAAATGCGTTCCCAGCCGCGTTTGACAGAACACATCGGGTGCTTAGGATTCGCGCCTGCGCATGCGCTTGAAGCCGCGACAATTTCGGTATGGACGCTTTAGGGACAAGTCAGTTTCCGCTATTAGCTGTCAACTCTCAGCAATCGATTCTGCAGTGATATGCTTGCTCTGATTTATCTGGCATTGGCTGCTTGTGTCGGCGATTTTCTTTGCCGGCGCTTTTACCATTTTGCATCCGTCGCACACCGGTGTGCAGCAGCGATACTGTCAGGGCTACTGTTCAGCACGTGGTTTACATATCTGACGGGACTGCTCTTCACGCGAGCCCGGCAGCCACTCTTGTGGGCTAATCTCTTGTTCGGCATCGCAGCGATCGCGGTGCTGTGGTGGAGCAGACGCAAACTCAAACTCATAAACTACGCTCAGAGCGAGACTCACAGCACTTTTGTCCCTGGCGGATACCTGCAGCGGCCTGCGGGATCGAGCGTAGCTGACTGGTTATTAATCGCCGGATACGTGGTCCTGGTATCCTGGATGATGTTTGCCTCCTTCAATACCAGCGGCAGTAAGCTGCAGATTTCCAATGCCGAATACAGCGATTTCGGGCCAAACACTGCGATCATGCAGAGCTTCGCTGTTGGGCATAACTTTCCAACGGAGTATCCGCACTTCTCGGGCGACCGTATCCGTTACCACTTCCTCTTCTACTTTCAGGCGGGCAATCTTGAATTCCTCGGGCTCAATCCGGTGTGGAGTCTTAACCTGCTGAGTATCATCACGTTGGTGGCAATGCTGATTTTGGCAATGACGCTCGGGGAGGTTGTTTTCAATTCCCGCGCTGTGGGACGCCTCGGCTCTTTGTTGTTCTTTTTCTTCGGCTCGCTCTCTTACGTTCCCTTCCTTCGGGGACAAGGTTCAGTCCGCGCTGCGATTCAAGCCATCAAACAACGAGGCGATTTTCTTCCGAGTATCTTCCCATATCGTGGGGAAACGTGGGGTACTTGGTCTCAAGTCACGTATCTTAACCAACGGCATTTTGCCAGCGCGATCGGGATACTGTTGCTCGTTCTGACTTTTCTGGTCATCCGCTACCGTATGCGACCAAAGAAGCGGGCTAAAACCCCGCCTTCTGCTGAGCCGGTTGCAGCGCAGCCAGGCCCGTCGCCCGAATTCGCAGCGGATATCGGTTCCGAGAATCCAACTCAATCCAAAATCGTTTCACAACCAACAGGCGATGTCGCTTCGGCTTCGGTTGCAACGGAACGAAAAGCGCCGCCTCCCATTGATGTGGTTGCAGTGCAGCCAGGCCCGTCTGCCGAATTCGCAGCGGATACCGGTTCTGAGAATCCAACTCAATCCGAAATCGTTTCACAACCAACAGGCGATATCACTTCGGCTTCGGTTGCAACGGAACCAAAGGAAGAAGTGGTCGTTCCGGCCGAGCGCTTTCGCGATACGTTGCCGGGTTTCATTTTTTCCGGGGTGCTGCTTGGTCTGCTGCCGATGTGGAACAGTGCCGTGTATATCGGCGCAGCGGCCGTGTTGGGAGTATGGTTCATATTGTTCCCGCTGCGGGTTCAGATGCTGGCGCTCGCGATCCCCGCAGCTCTGATCGCGCTGCCGCAGATGCTGTATCTGACTGGTGGAAGTGGAAGGACACCGATGCCGCGCCTTTTTCATTGGGGCTATACCATCGACCAGCCCACAGCAGCGAATGTAGCGAAGTACCTTGGATTCACTTTTGGCTTTAAGTGGTTGTTAATCGCCCTGGCGCTGATTTTCGCGAACAGCCTGCAAAGGCGCCTGTTTCTGGCAATTTCAAGTCTCGTTGCAGTTGCCTTTTGTTGCCAGTTCACGATTGAAGCGCTCGCGAACCAGAAGTTCCTGCATACCTGGGTAGTCGTCGCGAACTTGTTCGTCGCTTTTAGTCTCTGGCGTGTATGGCGTTTCTCACTGGCCGGAACTACGGTGCCTGGGAAATTTGTTGCTGCCGTTCTGTTCTTGCTAGTCATTCCGGGTGGCGTCATTGATTTCTTTCCGATTCACAACACAGGCTGGAGCGAAGTGACATATCGGAACGACGCGTTGATCGACTGGCTGAAAAAAAATACGACGCCGCGAGATATCTTCCTGACAGATCGCTTTGTTAATCATCCTATTCTGATGGCTGGCCGCCGGGTTTTTTATGGCTGGCCCTATTATTCATGGGGAGCCGGTTACGATGCGGCTAAGCGCGATAAGGTTTACACAGAACTGTTTGAGAGTAAGGACCCTTGGAAAGTGTACCATCTCCTAAAAGGAAATGGCATTAGCTATGTAGGATACGATAATGCGGTTCGCCAGGCCCAGTTCATCAGGCGACCGAACCAAGAGCTATACGCCACTTATTTTCCGAAGGTGTTCGACGCGAGCAATTACAACGGGATGATCATTTACAAGGTCCCTGACACAGCGCCACCGAAGCTCAGTAGTCTCCCTGAGAGCGTCAGCAACATGCTTGAAGGCGGCAAGGGGACGGGGAAGGGAGAATTTGATACGCCGATGGGCATTACTGTTGATACTAAGGGGAATGTTCTGGTCGCCGACACCAACAATGGGCGCATCGAAAAGTTTTCGCCTACGGGTGCGTTTCTAAGCATCATGGGCAATAAGGGCTTCGGGCAGGGACTATTAGCAGCACCTAACGGCATTGCTGTTGACCGCAACGGCAACCTGTACGTAGCGGATGCTGGCAATCACCATGTGCAAAAGTTGGCCGCGGACGGCACATTCATCGCCGAGTGGAAAGGTCCTGACGCCGGATTTTATGGACCGCGCCGTATCGCGATTGGACCGGATGACTCGATCTACATCGTCGATCAGGGCCGTACGCGAATTGTTAAGTTCAACCCCGATGGACGGGTGTTGGCGATCTGGGGCACTAAAGGGAATGGCAATGGCCAGTTTGACGACCCCACTTCGGTTGCGATTGATCCTACAACCGACAAAGTTTATGTCGCCGACCCGCGTAATAAACGTGTTCAGGTATTCGACGCTAACGGGAAGTTTCTAACTAAATGGGAAGTGCCCGAATGGGGACGGCCGGCAGGCTTTGAAGATTTGGCGATCGATTCGAAGACGGGCCGGTTATACGCGTCAAGCGCCAACATAAATGCAGTGTTCACTTTTGACTTGAACGGCAATAGGATTGGGAGTGTCACGCCAAAGGCACCGGATCAACTCGAAGGTCCTTCAGCTCTAGCTTTGGCAGATCGGAAGCTCTATGTCTTGAACATGTTCGGCAATCACGTGAGCGTCATCGATCTGTAGCCAGATTGCAACTCGTCTCACAAATGGCGCTGTCATGTTGAGCGAAGCGAAGCATCCAGCTACTTCAACTGATCACGACGGCTGGTTAGCTCGCGAATTGCTCAAGATTAGTATGCGACGTAACTGTCCGAATCGCTCGAAGCAGCTCGATTCTTCGCATCGCTCAACATGACATTAAGGCTATGAAGTTGGCTCTGGGCAAATCGAAATTTCTCACGCCGAGGATTATTCTACTGGGCTTCTCGATTGTAAGCCTGGCAATTTGCGCCTGGGCTGGCGCGGCGCACTACCGGCAAGCCGTTTGGGGAGGTCCGTGGCAACCGATTGGCTGGCTACTTAGCATGCTCTTTTTGCTGGCGGCGTTTTTCCCCGGACGCGAACGGCCCGCAGCCGGTTTCAAATCGCTAATAAAGCCAAAAACAGCTTTCTTTCTTTTCTGGATTCTCTTCTTTGTAGTGTCACACCTTTGGAATTTTCGCACCGCGCCTTGGAACGGAAATGCGCTTTTTGACGAGTCCGGTTGGGATCTCTGGTATCTCAAAACTTATGTTATTGGCCACCCATACCAGGCGGCATGGTTTCATATTGTTATTTCGCGAGAGACGCTGTTTCATTATTACGTTTGGGGATTCCTTCGCCTGTTCGGATTTAACATCTTGTCCTATCAAGCAGCCCTCTTTGTTATTTGGTTGACGACTTTTATTTTTACTCTTTTGATCGTTGACCTCTTCTTTAGGTCTTACATCGTCACATCCATTACAGCGCTAGTCCTTAATTTTCTTCCCTATGCATTCATTTACACTTTTGCCGGCTACCGTTACCCGATGGCGACAGCTTTGGCTGTAGTGTCTCTCTACTTCCTGCACGTTGGATTTAGGACTGCCTCTCGCTTTTGCCTTTCACTGGGCGGCATCGCTGCCGGTCTTTGCCTTGCCAGCTCGATATCTGGCAAGCAATATCTGCTGGCGCTTGCGATTGCTGCGCCGCTGTACGCTCTGTTTTATTGGAGGAGCCTGAAACGAAGCGTCACATGGAGCTCGCTGGCGTTGGTCGTGTATGGTTTTCTAGCAGGTGCCGCGACAATCCTTCTCTACATCTGGTTCAATCGTGACGCGTATACTCTCTATGAGTCCGCTTTTCTTCGCGATTTCTGGCATGCGGCGCAATCAGCTCCGTTCCCGAGTGGTATCCGGCCATATACCAAACAGCTTTGGGACTGCTTTTTCACGATGCCAGGCCCCCGTTTCTTTATTCCGGACGTGTTGCCTATTCCGCTGCCATATTATTGGCTCCTGGCGCCCGGCCTTGTGCTAGCCATCTGGCAGAGGCGGTTTGAAATTCCACTGCTGGCAACGATTCCAGTTGTCGGCGCTTTTATCGCACGCGCCATAGAGAACCGACTCCTTCTGCCAATTCCATTCTGGGTAATCCTGATGAGCTTCACGTTTGCCGGGCTATTGAAGCTCCGGCCATGGCCAAGCGTTCAAATTGTTCTTGGCGCCATAGCAGTGTTGATACTGCTAGACGGCCTGATCCCATCCGTTCGCTACATTTACAGCAAAACCAAAAATCCATTCGGGATTCGCTACTACGCGCAAGAAGAGGTGGGGGTTTCGCGCTTCTTAAAACATGTCGTTGCTGGTCAAGAACACCCCGGTCCTCCCCACCTGGAGCGCGACGAGTTCAATCGGCTTGAAGGAATGCCCGATCCTGGTTTTGAAACGTTCATCTGCGAAGGGGATGCTTATTCCATCATTCATCTGTTTTTGCATGATTACGATGACGGCAAAATCCTGTCTTTTTGCGGTGGTTATCCCTTCGACGTTGTCTTGAGCGAGCAAGATGTCTGGAACTCGAACAAACGGGCGATTGCCAGTTACGCTCCCAGTAACAAAGATCTGAAACTGATCTGGGAACACCACCCGAAGACCGAGAGAATAATCAGTATCTTTCAATCGCTCCGTGACTTTGGGACGGAGGATTCGCTTTCATATTCCTTTGGGGGAAGAGTTAGGACGTTTTACGTATTGACCATTCCTAACAAGAACATTCGACGTTTTCAGCGACGTGTGGGCACGTTACCTGCCGTTCCTGTACACGGTGCACCGCCTGAAAGCGTGACTAACAGGTTTGAAGGCGGCAGGGGAACCGAGGAAGGAGAATTTGATTCCCCGACTGGGATTGCGGTTGATCCTGACGGAAACGTTCTGGTGGCCGATACCGGTAATGGGCGCATCGAGAAATTTTCGCCCAACGGCACTTTCGTTACGAGCATAGAAAAATTTGACGCGCCGAATGGGATCGCAATCGATCGGGCGGGCAACATTTACGTCGCGGAGGTAGGCTCCAAGCATCGCATCCAGAAACTCGGACCTGACGGGACGTTCATTGCTCAGTGGGCGCCTGGATTTTACGGGCCGCGAAGGATCGCTATTGGCCCTGATGATTCGATTTATGTTGTCGATTCGGGCGACAATCGCATTGTGAAGCTCAGTTCCGATGGTGAGGTGCTTGCGAGTTGGGGGAGCGAGGGCAGTGGCGATGGGCAGTTCAGAGGCATTAGTTCGGTCGCGGTCGATCCTATGACCAATAAAGTTTACGTTGCCGATTCGATGAACAGCCGCATAGAAGTTTTTGATTCAGATGGGAAGTTTCTAACTAAATGGCCGGTGCCCGAATGGGGAAAGGCGTTGGGCTTTGAAGATTTGGCTGTCGACTCCCAGAGCAGCCGGCTATACGCGTCCAGTGCACACCTGAACGGCGTGTTTATTTTTGATTTGAACGGAGCCAGGCTTGGCAATTTGACGCCAAAGGCACCGGATAAACTCGAAGGGCCATCAGCTCTGGCTTTGTTTAACCGGAAGCTCTACATCGCAAACATGGCTGGGAGTCGAGTGAGCGTCATCGATCTACAGTGAAGTAGGAACGTGTCCCGTCGGTTGCGTAACGTCGGTTTTAGCTGTTTGGATTCCTGTGGAACAGATAGGCAGGCTGTGGACATATTTCAGCGAACATCGGAAGTTCCGATACAAATGAGTCTGTTTATTGCTTTGGCGTCGTTGTCATCGTGATTTACGCACTCCCTGGCAGTTAGAACAGCGAGCATTCGGGTATGTTAGCTCTGATTTATTTGGGGTTGGCGATTGCTTTGGGCGACGTGCTCTGCCGGCGGTTTTACCGGTTCGTATCTATTGCTCACCGGTGGGCAGCAGCTGCACTCGTTGGCGTCTTGCTCAGCACATGGTTCACGTACCTGGCTATGTTGGCTTTTTCGCATTTGAGCGAGCCTTTGCTGTCGGCGGACCTCCTGTTTTTCGTCCTTGCGGCTGGCGCCATTTTCTGGCTTTCCAGAAGAGTTCGGAAGGTGGAGACCATTACGCCGCTTGCGCCGGGATCATCAATGTGGGATTGGATCGCGCTAGGAGCGCTGTTTGCTATGGCGTGTGTTCTGCTAATCGGAACATTCTACGTCAACAAGCAGGGTCGGATACGTCTCGCTGAGACGCAGGCCAGCGATTTTGCTTCACAGCTTGCCAGTGCTCAAAATTTCGCTCTTGCTCACAACTTCCAGATCGAACTTGCGCATTACGCCAGCCAGCGAGGTCACTATCAGTTTCCATTTTACTTTTAAGCCGGCAATCTGGAATTTCTTGGGCTAAACCTGGCTTGGAGTGTGGATGTGCTTAGCGTACTCGGCCTCACGAGTCTGCTCGCACTAGTGATGGTACTGGGCGAGTCGCTCTTCAACTCTCGTGTTGTAGGGCGGCTGGGAGCCGCGCTTTTCTTTTTCCATGGCTGCCTGCGGCAGTTAGCTAGTTTTCTCCCCTCCGCGTACCTGCATCGCGCTGAGACTTGGGGATTTTGGAAGCAGATTGCTTTTGTGAACCAACGACACCTGCCTTTCGCCGTCGGAATATTTCTGCTCGTCTTAATCTTTTTGATTGATTGGTATCGCCGAAGAAGTTCGGCAAAGAGTTTTCTTTTCTCCGGGTTGCTCGTAGCTGCGGTGCCGCTCTGGAACGCTTCGGTCTTTCTAGCCGTCGCAGTAGTGGTGTTTTGTCTGCTTGTAGCTTACGGCTTGTGGTGGCTCTCGAGGGTAAAGACTCTCCCGGTGTTAGGCCGCGTCCTGGCCGGCGCATTCACTGCTTGTATTCTCGCCGCAGGAGTCATCGATCTGTCGGCTGTTTACAAGAGCTCGCGCGTGGAAGTTAACTATGAGACAGACTCGTTAGTTTATGGACTCGTGTTTCGCAGGTCGGTGATTTACAAAATTCCAGATTCCTTCCCCGCGGGCGTTGTACGTGAGGGTTCGTCAAAGGCACCCGTCACAGCTTTCGAAGGCGGCCACGGAAGTGGAAAAGGTCAGTTCGATAACCCGCGAGGAATTGCAATCGACGGTGCCGGAAACATGTTTGTCGCAGATACAGACAATGGGCGAATCGAGAAGTTTTCCCAGAACGGCACTTTCGTTACGAGCATAGGACCGTTTGAAGCGCCGAGTGGAATCGCCATTGATCGGGCGGGCAACATTTACGTCGCGGAGGTAGGCTCCAAGCACCGCATCCAAAAACTTGGACCTGACGGGACTTTCATCGCTCAATGGGCGCCCGGATTATACGGGCCGCGAAAGATCACCATTGGCCCTGATGATTCGATCTATGTTGTCGATTCGGGTGACAATCGAATTGTGAAGTTCAGTCTCGCTGGTCAGGTTCTTGCGAGTTGGGGCAGCGCGGGAACTGGCGACGGACAGTTCAGAGGCGTTAGTTCGGTCGCGGTTGATCCGACCAATAAAGTTTACGTTGCCGATCCAATGAACAGCCGCATACAAGTCTTTGATTCAAATGGGAAGCTTCTAGCTAAGTGGTCGATTCCCGAATGGGCACAGCCGCTCGGCTTTGAGGAGCTGGCCGTCGATCCCGACAGAAGCCGGTTGTACGCGTCGAGCGCGCATATGAGCGTCATTCTCGTTTTTGATCTTCAGGGAAACAGACTCGAGACCGTAACGCCGACGCCGCCAGACAAACTGGATGGTCCATTGGCGCTGGCGCTGGCAAAAGATAAACTGTTTGTTCTACACACTGCTTCTGCGCGAGTATCTGCGATCGTTCTGCAAAGCAAGTAACCGCAAGTTCGCGCGCATGGAACCAAAAAACATGCTTTTGAGAGGAGCCGCCCCAACCGTGGCTCAAAAGAGCCTCCGAGTTTTGCTGTGGGCCGCTGCGCTCGCCTTCATTTTCAGCATTTACACCTGGGGCATTTCACAGAACCCGCCAGGGTTCTCCCTCGACGAATCAGCGACTGCCTATAACGCTTATCTCGTCTCCCGAACGGGAGCTGGCGAATTCGGCCCCAAGTTTCCTATACTCTTCCAAGAGTATGCAGTCAGTAACCCAAGTTATATCAACCCCCTAACGATCTATTTGTTGGCAATTGTGTTCCGATTCCTACCCCCGAGCATTCCCGTGGCACGAACGTTCGCTGCTTTCTGGATGTTCGCGGCGTGTCTGCTGCTTGGCGTGCTGGCAAAGCGCATTTCCGGCCAGCGTAAGATCGGCATAATCGTTGCCGGCACTGCGCTACTGACGCCATGGTTCTTCGAAATCGGCCGATTAGTCTGGGACGCGCATTTCTCTGCTTTCACTATTGTCTTGTTCTTGCTTGCGGCCTACCGCATTCAAGGCAAAGACCAGTGGAACTGGCGAGATATTGCGATGGTCGCCGGCAGCCTCGCGATAATTACATATGGGTACCTCAGCGGACGCGTGCTGGCGCCATCGTTTGCATTAGGACTACTTTTCTTCGTAACCACGAAACTGCGTTTTCTTGGCGTGGTCAAGATATGGCTCGCCTACGCGGTCACGTTGATACCACTCATTCTGTTTAATCACTCACATTCCGGCGTGCTAACAAAACGCCTCTGGGAAGTTACGTACATTAAGACTGACGCACCTTGGAAAGAAATCCCATCTCAGTTTGCTGAGTTTATCAGGTGCTACTTGCAGGATCAGAGTTTGACTCCCTTGCTTTTGACGGGAGATGGTCATTGGCATCATCATGTCGAAGGTTCCGGCGGAGCGATGTTTTTTGCCACCTTTATTCTGGCAATGGCTGGTCTCCTGCTGGTGAGTGCCCGCCGCTGGCGCGATCCTTGGTGGCGTTTTGTGTTCTATGGACTGGCGGCTTCCATTGTGCCAGGCGCAATCACCGACTGGCCGTTTCACGAGCTGCGGCTGATGGGCTACGCCGTGTTCCTAGTGTTGCTCACGGTTCCGGCGCTGGAATGGCTGCTTGCTCCCACTGAATCAACGCAGACCGCATCCATGACAAGCGGGGAGTCGCACCGTAGCCAACCGGATCGGGCTACTGTTGCTACCCGAGGTCTATCGCGCCCAATCCGACTCGGCTTTCTCGGAATTTTATTGGCGGCGACGGTCTTACAAGCCTTCGATTTCCAAAGCACTTTCTGGCGTGAAGGACGAAATCGGGAGTTTGTCTTCGACGCTCCATACAAGGCGGCCTACGACGCAGCAGTCGCACGGCCAGAGCGACCAATCTATCTGGAGAACGGAAGGTGGGGTCCCGCTTACATGGATGCGTATTGGTACGCCACTGTGGAGGGCAGGCCTCTATCCGAATTTGTTCGTCTTTCCGATAGCAGAGCGTGAACATATGAGACAACGATCTCCATTTGACGTCTCGCTTGCAGTCCTCCAATAGAGCCTCGCATACACGTAGAGCAATCCAATAGTTAAATCAGTTTCAATGGACTTGTCTCAGGAGAAACCCAGATTTCTTACACCCAGAATTCTGTTAGTCGGCTTATCATTCATTAGCCTGGTGATTTGTGTCCTGAG
>QHMS01000162.1 GCA_003217895.1 Verrucomicrobiota bacterium | reverse complement strand
TTTCTTCACCCGGAGCATTTCAAAGAAGACGCTGGGTTGCAGCAGATGCAGGCGCTGATCGCCTGGGGAAGCGGCGGAATGGAAGGGCTTGGCCTGGGCAACGGGCGCCAGAAGATGCTATATCTGCCTTACGCACACACCGATTTTATTTTTCCGATCATCGGTGAAGAGCTGGGGCTGCGGTTCAGCCTTCTCGTGGTTTTTTTGTTCGTGATGATAATTGTTTGCGGCATCATGATTGCACTGCATGCCAAGGATCGTTTCGGCCTGCTCCTCGGTTGCGGCGTTGTATCGCTTCTCGCGCTCCAGGCTGCGGTCAACATCGGCGTGACGACGTCGTTGCTGCCGAATAAGGGGTTGCCGCTGCCTTTTATCAGCTACGGCGGTTCGAATCTGGTCGCGTGCATGTTCGGCATCGGTTTGTTGCTGAACATCTATCGGCAGGGCATTCTAGAACCGCCGCATAAGAGACACGCTACGATGCATTCGAGAGTAACACTGCAGATCTAGATGCGACGGATGAATTCCATGCGCCTTAGGCAACAACCAAAAATCAAAAACCGACCTTTATGAATGCAGTGATCGCATGCGGAGGAACTGGCGGGCATCTTTTCCCCGGCATCGCCGTGGCGGAAGTGCTGCGCGACCGCGGTCACGAAGTGATGCTGTTAATTTCCGAAAAGGATATTGACGCTCTGGCTCTCTCGGGCCGCACAAATTTCCGAGTAGAAAAATTACCCACGGTAGGGCTGCCCTCGGCGTTTTCCCCGGCGTTCTTTGGATTCATTCACCGCTTTTATGAAAGTTTGTCACTTTGCCGGTCTCTTTACCGTAAATTCAAGCCTCAGGTGGTCCTCGGCATGGGCGGGTTCACTTCTACTGCGCCGGTGTTGGCCGGGCGGATACGCGGCATTGCCACGTTCATCCACGAATCAAACGCCATTCCCGGAAAGGCGAACCGATTGACTGCACGGATAGTGAATACGGTCATGCTAGGCTTCAGGGAGTGCGCGCCCTTTTTTCCAAAAACGCACACCGAAGTCACCGGCACGCCGGTCCGGACCGAACTGGTGCGTTTGGACCGGAAGGTTGCGCGCCAAAAGCTTGAGCTGCACGAAGATCTCCCGACGTTGCTCGTGATGGGAGGGAGCCAGGGTGCGAGCGGAATCAATCAGGCGCTGATCAAATCGCTGCCATTCTTGCAAGGTGCGCCGTTGCAAGTGATCCACCTGTCCGGCGCGCGGGATGAACGCCTCGTTGCGGACAACTATCGCCGAGAAAATGTCCCTGCTTACATCGCCGCTTTTCATCATCGGATGGAAGAAGTTTACAGCGCAGCCGATCTCGTTGTCGCGCGAGCCGGCGCGGCCAGTCTGGCCGAATTCGCCGCTTTTTCGTTGCCCGGCATCTTGATTCCATTTCCCTACGCCACCAACGATCATCAAACGCGTAACGCAGAAATTTATGCTCACGCGCAGGCAGCGATTCTCCTCAAGGAGTCAGAGGTCTCCGGTGAATTGCTCGCACGCAAAATCCGCGAGTTGATCCAGGATTCGCAACTGCTTCAACAAATGGCTGCGAATTGCTCGCTTCTGGCACCCAAAGACGCGGCTGGCCGCGTGGCTACAACGATGGAAAAATACACGACTCATGAAGCTCGCTTCTGAAGAACGCAGCGCGTCTGCCGATCACGCTCCAGTGCTTGACCTGCAAGGCTTCCTCACTCGTGAGCAGCATCGGATCCACCTTGTTGGTGTGGCCGGAAGCGGCATGAGCGGCCTCGCTGGGCTTTTGATTGAGCTCGGACATGCAGTGAGCGGCTCTGATAAGGTTACCAGTACCGAGACGGAGCGATTGCAGCGGCTTGGGCTACGATTTCACAAGCAGCATCGGCCGCAGCACGCGGACGCCGCCGATCTTGTCGTTTTTTCCTCCGCAATCAAAGGCGACAATCCGATTCTAGTAGCGGCCCGCGAATCTGGTCAGCCAGTCCTGCGTCGCGCGGAAGCCCTAGCTGCAATCATGCGTGCAAAGCGCGGGATTGTTATCGGCGGAATGCACGGCAAAACGACAACCTCAGCAATGACGGCACACGTGTTGCGCGAAGGCGGACTCCATCCGTCGCATTACGTCGGCGCCGAAATTCCAATTCTCGGAACCAATGCACACTGGGATTGGCGCGGCGAATATTTTGTTGCTGAAGGAGACGAAAGCGACGGCACCCTGCGCTGCTTCCATCCCGAGCACTCCCTCATTCTGAACATCGAGGAAGAGCATCTGGATTTTTATGCCGACCTGGCTGCGATTGAAAAAGTGTTTGGGCAACTCATCGAGCAAACGAGCGGAACAGTTTTCTACAACATTGACGATCCGAACACCGCTCGATTGTGTGGGAAACGCAAACGCACTGTCTCCTACGGATTTTCTGAGAACGCCCATTATCGCGGCATCAATGTCGAGCTGCGGGACTTCGGCTCGTTTTTTTGCATTTGTCAGCGCGGCCAAACACTCGGCCAAGCAGCCCTGAACGTTCCCGGCGAACACAACGTGCACAATGCCCTTGGCGTGATCGCACTTGCTTCTGAGCTTGGAATTCCATTTGAAAAAATTGCAGCTTCTCTTCGTAAATTCGAGCACGCGCGGCGTCGGTTTGAGATCAAGTATGAGAGCGATCGTTTTTTGCTCGTGGACGATTACGCGCATCATCCCACGGAAATTCGCGCTACACTGAAAACTGCGCGAGCCACTGGTCGCAGACGGGTCCTGGCCATGTTTCAACCTCATCGCTATTCGCGCACGAAAGCGCTACGCAAGGAGTTTGGCCGCGCATTCGATGAGGCCGATCGCGTGGTGGTGACGGATGTTTATCCTGCGAGCGAACCGCCGGTTCCCGGAATCAGCGGGCAGACGATTGTCGATGAAATCGTGAAACACGGCCATGGCGCTGCGAGCTACCAGCTGCGATTCGAGCGCGCGCATTGGGATCTGGGAAACGCACTCAATGTCGGCGATCTCGTGTTGAGTCTCGGTGCTGGCAATATTCACGAACAATTGTCGATCTTGGCGGCGGATCTGGTGATTGCCGAAAAGTTAAAGGCGATCGTCGGCCAAGAAGGGGACATCCGCCTTTACGAGCCACTCTCGAAACATACCACCCTGCGCGTAGGCGGCCCGGCGCAATTCTGGGTCGAGCCGCGGAATGAAAAGGCGTTTTCGGATTTGATTCGATTTTGTCGGGATGAACACCTGCCGCTTTTCGCAATGGGTCGTGGATCGAATCTTCTTGTCCGCGACGGTGGAATCCGCGGTGTAGTGGTTCATCCGCGCGGCGGCGACTTCGATAAAATCGAGGTCAACGGCTCCGAAATCACTGCAGGCGCAGGCGTAAAGTTGAGGGAAGTTGCTTACGCGGCGCGCGCAGCAAATCTCGGCGGACTCGAGTGGATGGAGGGAATTCCAGGTGTAGTCGGTGGCGCGTTGCGCATGAACGCCGGCGCGATGGGCGCGCAAACGTTCGAAAGCGTGACCCGAATTCGTTATCTCGACGCGGAAGGCAATCCGCACGTGAAAAATCGAGATGAACTGGACGTATTTTACCGTCGGTTCCCATTGCTGGAAAATAATTTTGCGATTTCAGCGACGTTCCGTGCCCAGCCAGCAACGCGTGCAGAGATCGATAGTCGTTTGAGGGAATCGCAGGATAAACGACGGACTACACAGCCAATCGCCAAGAGCGCAGGGTGCATTTTTAAAAATCCCACCAGCATTCCAGCGGGAAAACTGGTGGATGAATTGGGGCTGAAGAATTCGCGGGTCGGAAATGCGCGCGTGTCGGAAGTGCACGGCAATTTCATCGTGAACGATGGCGGCGCAACCGCGGCGGATATGCTTCAGTTGATCGGCAAGATCCAAAATGCGGCGCGGGCAAAACGGGGGATCGAGTTGGAGACCGAAGTGGAAATTGTGGGGGAACCAGAATGAAAGGATACGAGGATGTGCCGAAGAAGATTGCCGTTCTCATGGGAGGCCCCGGCTCCGAGCGCGAAGTTTCGCTTGCGACCGGCCGAGGGGTATCGAAGGCGCTTCGCTCGTTAGGTGCGGAGGTAGTGGACATCGATGTCCGAGACAAGGACTTCGAATTACCGAGCGATGTCGAGCTTGCCTTCCTGACCATTCACGGAACCTTCGGCGAAGATGGCCAGCTCCAGAGAATCCTGGAGAGCCGCGGCATCACTTATACGGGTGAGGGAATAAAAGGAAGCGAGACCGCTTTCGACAAAATTCGAACAAAAGAAAAATTTCAGGAGCATGGAGTCACGACTCCTCCTTGGGAAGTAATTCATCCCGGGCAGCGCCCAACGTTTCCATTGCCCATCGTCGTCAAGGCACCACGCCAGGGATCGACCGTGGGCGTCGTGATCGTGAAGAGTGAGGACGAAATCGACTCCGCCATCGGTGAAGCCGCAAAGTACGGACGCGAATTGTTGATAGAAAAATTTGTGTCCGGTCGGGAATTGACGATAGGTATCCTCGGTGACCAAGCCTTGCCCATCCTCGAAATAATTCCCAAGGGCGGCTTTTACGATTTCAACAACAAGTATCCGTTTCTCAATCCTCAGGCGGGCGGTGGAGCAGAGCATGTCTGCCCGGCAAAGATCGGCGCCGCAAAAACAAAGGAGATTCAGGAACTGGCGCTCCGCGCATTTCGCGCAGCGGGCCTGCGAGTGTACGCGCGGGTGGATGCGATTTTGTCCGAGAACGGGCAGCCATTCATTCTGGAGATCAACAACATTCCAGGAATGACCGAGGCCAGCCTGTTGCCCGAGGCAGCAGCCGCGGCGGGGATCAGCTACGTCGATCTTTGCGTCCGCATTATTGCGCTTTCCCGCGCCAGAACGGAAGGAAGCCGGAGATGAGCTTTGGCCAAAAAAGTTCCCGGTCGCGCAATCGGCGAGTGTCCAATGTGCGCCAACGGCGTCAGCAGCATCTGCTCGACGTGAAGGTTCGTTCCCGCAGAGCGACGGCGCATCGCGTTCGAAGAGCCATGGGCGTGCTCTCCAGAGTAATCCTGGTTGCGGCGTTACTGGGTGCCGTTTACGCAGGAGCGCGCGAAGCTGCAAGACGCCTCTTCTTCGAGAATCCAGATTATCAACTCAAGACGATCGAACTGCAGACTGACGGCACCCTGCAGCGTGAGCAGGTTTTGAAAGCAACCGATTTGCGTGAAGGCGAAAACATTTTCAGGGTAAACCTGGCGGGCGTTCACGATTCCATACAGCAGCTTCCGCAGACTGACGAAGTTGAGGTGGTGCGAAAGTTGCCGGGCGAAATCGATATTCGCGTGATCGAACGAAAACCAGTCGCCTGGATCACGAGTGAAAAGGAAATTTCCGATCCTTTTGCGTCAGATGCTGCTTTTTTGGTGGACGCGCGTGGCGTTTTGATGAAGCAAAAGAAGCTGTTGCCAGAATATCTGGGATTGCCGCTCATTTTGGGATGCTCGAGCGAAGCGCTCGAGGCCGGCAAAATCGTCGAATCGTCCCAGGCAAAGACAGCGCTGGAGCTGGTACGTCTGAGCACGCGCAGCTCTTTGCAAATGCGCTTTCAAATTCGCGAGATCGATGTCTCGAAAGGTTATTGCCTGCTGGTGACGGACAAGAATCACGCGCGCGTGACGTTCGGGTTCAATGATCTAGAAACCCAGTTGGGGCGGCTGGAACATTTTCTTACTTATTGTGATGACTCGAAGCAGGAACTCGGGACTGTAAACCTGCTCGTGCAGCGGAATATCCCCGTCACTTTCGCCGAGCGACCGGCAGCGGTCATCAATGATACGATCGAACCCGCTGTGGAGCCGCGCATCATGAAGGCAATCCCTGTGCACGCGCAGCAAAAGGCTCCATCGTCGATGCCTAAGACGCGCACTGATTCGAGGTCTCCTCCCAAGGCAATTCCTGGCCGCCAAAAGAAAACGGGTTAACAACGATGGCGAGCAATAATTTGATGGTCGGACTTGAGATTGGCACGTCCAAAATTTGCGTGGTCGTGGGGGAAAGCCGCACCGATGGCACTCTCAAAATTCTCGGTGTCGGCCAGACGCCGTCACGCGGCGTGCGCAAGGGGGAAATTGTTGATTTTGAAACCGCGATGAAATGTGTGCACGAAGCTGTGGTCGATGCCGAACAAAAAAGCGATGTGATG
>QHMS01000112.1 GCA_003217895.1 Verrucomicrobiota bacterium | reverse complement strand
TCGATTATGATCACGAACGACAGCTGAACGATCCGAACCAGGACGGCTTTGTTGGTCCGACGCGCGCGCTGTTTGAACGAACGCAGATTGATTATCAAAACGATTTGCGACCAACGTCCTGGCTCACGCTGACGTCTGGATTCTTTTATAGCCGCGTCAACGCGGGACAGGAGCGCCCATTCGTAATTTTTGGCCCTAAGTTCATAAGCGATCATACCGAGGAGATCGCCGGATTTTTGCAGGCGACACTAACGCCAATCGACAATTTGATTTTTGTCGCGGGTGGACGTTTCGATCACTTCAACCAATTCGGTGGCGTCTGGACTTATCGGTTCGCGGGGAGTTACAAAATCGACAAGACAAACACAACGTTGCATTCAAGCGTTGCGACGGGATTCAGTCCGCCGAGCAGTCAGGACAAGATTTTCGGGAACAATTTCGGACTGAAACCGGAACACGATTTGGGTTGGGACATCGGTATAGAGCAGCGGCTCTGGGAAAATCGTGTGACGGTTGGTCTGACTTATTTTCACAACGACCTGTCGAACGTGATCGGATTCAACGGGCTTTTTCAGACGCTCAACCTCGGCGCTGCTGAAACGCAGGGGCTCGAAGCCGAATTACGCGCGCAACCGACTGAAAACCTTGTCTTCAGCACGAGCTACACCTATCTCGATGCGCAGAAAACTTCGTCAGCCGACATTTCGCAGCCGCAAGGCGCGCGTCTCCCGCGCCGGCCCCGCAACGAAGTTTACGTGTCGGCCTCATATCTCTGGTACAAAAAGCTGCGCACAACGATCGAAGCCAAGTTCGTCAATGCGCGCGAGGAATTGAATTTCGGCGGCCCAAATTTCGATATCGAAGATTACAGCTTCGTAAACATCGCCGCCGAATACGAAGTCAATCCACACCTATCGATCTTCGGCCGAATCGATAACCTGACGAACGAACATTACTCGGAAGTTTTCGGTTTCCCCGCGCTCGGGCGCGCCGCGTACGGAGGCGTAAAAGTGCGGTTTTAGTCGCTCTTGTCATTCCGAGCGAAAGTCTTGCCCTGAGCGAAGTCGAACGGGTCGAGGAATGGAGCGAGTGGGACGAGAGACATGGACGGTTGCGCTGCGAGGGTAGCAGCGAGAGAATCGGGAGATGAAGGAGTCAATCCCTCGTTAGTAGGCAAAGGGCTGACCATGTCACTGAAACTTTCTGACAAGAAATTAGCCGTGCTCGGTGCGGGCAAACTGGGCGGCATCCTGCTGCGTGCTTATCTGAAGCAAGGACTATTTGTGCCCAACCGCGTCACCGCGACGGTCAGACATCCGGAGAGGGCAGCCGCGCTCGCGAAAGAGCTAGGCGTTGCTGTGACCACGGATAATCGCGAAGCGGTCAAAGACGCCGAAATCATTTTGCTAACCGTAAAGCCCCAAACCGTGGCGGAAGTCTTACAGGAGATCGCGCCTGAAATTGGCGCCAAGGCGTTGCTTGTTTCCGTCGCGGCTTCCGTGCCGACAAGTTATGTGGAACAGCAAGTTGCTGCGGCAGGTCGCGTTAAGCGCAATGATGTGGCGGTCGTCAGAGCGATGCCAAATACACCCGCGGCGGTGGGCTGCGGAATGACGGCAATTTGTGGCGGTGCTCATGCGACTCCGTCCCATCTCGAAATCGCTCGCAGCATGTTTGATGCTGTAGGCCGCACCATTGTGCTTGATGAAAAACACATGGACGCGGTGACGGGGCTTTCAGCGAGCGGCCCTGCGTTCGCATACATCATTCTGGAATCGCTGGCCGAGGGCGGCGTGAAAGTTGGTTTGCCGCGCGATGTAGCCACTCTCCTTGCGGCGCAAACCATGAAAGGTTCGGCGAGCGTTGTGTTGGAAACCGGCGATCATCCGGCGCTGCTAAAGGACGCGGTCACTACGCCAGCTGGCTGCACCATCGACGGCATCCTCGAACTCGAAGAAGGGAAACTCCGCGTCACACTCATCAAGGCGGTCGTCAAAGCGACCAGCCGCGCCGGCGAACTGCTGTTTGAAAAGTAGGCGTGCCGTTCGTTGCCGCTTGTCATTCCGAGCAAAGTCGCCTGCCAAGCCGTAGCTTTATGCGAAGGTTGGAGGAATCTCTAGCTGTTTAACATGAGTCCGTTGCTGTATGTCGTGATCGGATCAATCGGCGGCGCGTTCATCGTCACCGTGATCGTTTTGCTAACACGGCGTGGAAACGACGGCGGAACCCCAGCTGAACTGGTGAAGCGATTGGAGACAATCGATCGCGGGTTGCGTGACGAGTTTTCGCGCAATCGTGAGGAAGCAGGCGCAGCCGCGAAGAACCAGCGCGAAGAGCTAACCAAATCTCTCGAGAGCGTGCGCTCGATTGTCGATGATCGACTGCGACAACTGCAGGAGGACAATGCGACGCAAATCGACAAGATGCGCTCGACAGTGGATGAAAAATTGCAGGGCACACTAGAGAAACGCCTCGGCGAATCGTTCAAGCTGGTAAGTGACCGCCTTGAGCAGGTGCATCAAGGACTCGGCGCGATGCAGCAACTGGCGAGTGACGTTGGCGGATTGCAGCGCGTGCTGACAAACGTGAAGACGCGTGGCGGCTGGAGCGAATGGCAGCTTGGAGTTCTGTTGGAAGAAATGCTCACGCGGGACCAATTCGCCACAAATATCAAAATGCGCGAGGACACCGATGAGCGTGTCGAGTTTGCGATCAAATTGCCGGGCGACGAAAACGGCGCGCCTGTGTGGCTGCCGATCGACGCGAAATTTCCGATGGAACATTACGAGCGGCTAGCAGCGGCCCAGGAGAAGGGCGACCTAACTGCGGTCGATGCCGCAATGAAAGCTTTGGAAACGCAGTTGAAGCGATGTGCGAAAGACATTTGCGAGAAGTACATCAATCCGCCTAAGACGACCGATTTCGCTCTGCTGTTTCTGCCGAGCGAGGGACTTTACGCTGAAGCGATTCGCCGGGTCGGCTTGGTGCAAAACGTGCAGCGCGATTGTCGCGTTACATTTGTCGGACCAACGACGCTAGCCGCGTTGCTCAACAGTTTGCAGATGGGTTTTCGCACGCTCGCGATCCAGAAGCGATCGAGCGAAGTGTGGAACCTGCTGGCCACGGTGAAAACCCAGTTTGGAAAATTTGGTGAGGCTTTGTCCGCAGTGAAAGAGAAAATCGATCAGGCCTCGCGGAAGATTGAGGACGTCGATGTTCGCTCGCGTGCCATCACCAAAAAGTTGCGCGACGTGGAAGAATTGCCATCGAACCCGCAGCCAATGCTGAGAGATCTCTTGCCGAATGAAGACGACGAAGATCTTCGTGAGTGAGCCCTATCAAAGCGCGCATGAAAACGGTATTAATCACCGGAGCGAACAAAGGGATCGGGCGCGAGGTGGCGGGTCAGCTCGCGAGGAAGGGATTTCATGTTTTCGTCGCTGCGCGGAATCCAGATGCTGGACGCAAAGCGGCAGATGAGATCGCGAAGCAAAGCGGAAAGGCGACATTCATTGAGGTGGACGTGACCGATAACGCGAGCGTCAAGGCCGCGGCACGTGAGTTCTCGAAAATTGCAGATCATCTGGATGTGCTCGTTAACAATGCGGGAATTATGATGGACGGCGACGACGCGATTCTCGAAGTCAGCGACAACATTTTCCGAAGGACGATCGAGACCAATGTGCTCGGCGCATTGCGGGCGACGCGCGCGTTTACGCCGTTGCTGGTGAAAAGCAAGGCGCCACGGGTTATTAATGTCTCCAGCAGCGGCGGACAGTTAACTGGTGGCGCAGACGGGTGGTCGCCGGCTTACTGCATTTCTAAGACTGCGCTGAACGGCGTGACGTCGCAGCTTGCCGCGGCATTGCCAAAGTTTGCGGTGAATTCGGTTTGCCCGGGCTGGGTGCGAACAGATATGGGCGGGCGAAATGCAACGCGATCATTGGAAGAAGGCGCAGATACGATTGTGTGGCTGGCGAGTGAAGCGCCACAGGGGCTTACCGGTAAATTCTTGCGTGATCGCAAGGAAATTCCGTGGTGACCCGCCTTCGCCAAGGCTACGGCGGGCAAGTCCACAAGTAAGAGTAAGAGGAATGGCAATTAGAGCACTTCGTTCCATTTGCTCTGGTCTTTGAGCATGATCTCGCGGAGCAGCCGAACGGGCGGCATGCCGTGATTGAGCAACTCATTATGGAATTTTTGCAATGAGAAGTCGTCGCCTTCTTGCGCCTTGTAATCGTCGCGCAATTTCAGGATCTGCAATTTTCCCAAGGTGTAATTGAGATAGCCGGGATCGAAAGTGCCGCGGATCGCTTCCTGGCGCGCCGGTTTTTCCTCGTAGTAGCAATTGTCCTGGAAGAATTTCGTTGCCTCGTCGAGCGACATCTTTTGTGTGTGCAGTTTGATCGATACACACAATCGGCATAAACGAAGGAGCGCTTCGTCGGCCTGCGCCATTCGATATTTGGCTGCGCGTTTTACATCCTCTTCGCTCGGGCTCGAACTAGTCGGGCCGCCATACCCTTCGTCGAGCATCATTTTTTCGCAGTAATGCGCCCATCCTTCGATGAACGCGTAGCTGCCGAAAATTTTTTCCACTTTGGTCGCAGGCGACGCGTTCAAGTGCAGGAACTGGACATAATGACCGGGGTAGGCTTCGTGGATCGATGTAATGTCCGACGTATAATAATTGAAGGCGGTGAGCCATTCCTCCTTTTGTTTGTCCGGCCAGTCTTTCTCCGTGGGCGTGACGTAGTAGTAGGCCTCAATGGCGCGCTTCTCGAACGGACCGGGCGTGTCCATTGATGCGAAAGAGGTGGCGCGCAGATATTGCGGTGTCTCTTTGACCTTTGCGCGAATCTCCGATGGAATACCGACCAAATGATGGCTCAAGACGTACTTCCGAACTTTGTCCAGATCTTTGGCGACGTCCGGAATCAGTTTGTCCGGCGTCGGATGTTCGCTCTGGATTTGCTTGAAGACTTCAATCGGCGACTTGTTTGGATCGATCTTTTTCGCAGCTTCGGCGAACGCGTCCTGTTCGGCTTTTAATTGTGCCATGCCGATCTCAAGAATTTTTTGCGGCGGAAGATCGACCAGTTCGGTCTGGGCAAGGAAACGCTGGAATTTTTCCTCGCCTAGAGCAAAATCGAGCGAGGCTTTCGGGAGTTTCTCACGCTGCAGCCACGCAGCATAATCGTTGAGCGCAGTTGCAGCCTTTCGGTTTGCGTCCAAAAACGCGGCACGAAGCTGTTCGTCCGTAACGCCGCTGACGGCGGATACCAGATCTTTTTTGAGGAAATCAACAGAACCTTTTGCGATCTCAACAGCCAATTCCACATACGGCTTGGGAAGCACGTCATTGAGGTTTGTCCTCGCCGCAATCAGGATGTTTGAGATTTGGGATTCGATGGCGACCAGGCTGCGAACGCGATCTTCAAGCGGCGCAAAATTTCTCTTGATATAGACATTCACGTCGGCCGCGCCCGCATAGACCATGGGATTGCGCTCGAAGATCGACATATACTGCATTTCAAAAACGTCTTTCTTCACGGCCGCCTGCAGAATTCGCAGGTCGATTGATTGGCGTAGACCCAACTTGGCCGGGTCGAACTTGGCCAGGCGATCGTCAAAGCGCCGGAGCCGGGAAAGTTCGGCATCCAACGCCAGGCGGCTGTAATCGCTGATTTTGCCGTCGTACTCATGTAGGCCGAGGGCAGTTCCCTCCAACGGATGAGCCGCAAGATACGTTTTGATGTATTCTTCAGCTACCGCCTCGTACTCGGCGTCGTCGGTTTGTGCAGCGAAGCTGCTCGCCGCGGGAAGACAAAGCGTCAGCAGGAGAAGCACAAACGAGAGTCGCCGTAGCGTCTTTTCATTAACGCCGGGTTTCAGCCCGGTACTATGACAAGAGGAAGGCCAAAACCGTTTCAACGGTTTGGCTCGCAGAGGAAAGCAGTTGAAACGGCTAGCACCGCCTCGGCGTTCCGCACCCGGCTGAAGCCAGGTGTTAATGAGATCGGAAAGACGCTTATTCATCCTTGCGAGTCTCAATTAAGACAACGCATTGTCTTGGGCGTTGCCAAAATTTCCTCATGAGCGATGATTAAGTTGTTCCGAATTTTCGGTCGAAATATGAGGCGCTCGATCATCATCCCTTTACTGGCTTGTCTCGTGCTCGGCGCTTTTCCTGGCGTGTTCGCACAGGAAGCGCAGCCAGGAAAGAGCGAAGAAGATAACGGCTACGCGCAGATTTCCATTTTCGCAAAGACTCTGGAATTGCTCCGGCAAGATTATGTGGATGAAAACAAGACGAGCTATCACGATCTCGTCACTGCGGCAATGAAGGGCATGCTTTCTTCCCTGGACCCCCATAGTCAGTTCATGGATCCGAGCGATTTTCGAGACATGCAAGATGACACGCGGAGCCGCTTCAACGGTCTCGGGATCGAGGTTTCCATGAAAAACGGACTGCCTACGGTCATCACAGCGATGGAGGACACACCCGCAGCCAAAGCGGGTATTCTCTCCGGCGACCAAATCTTGCGCATCAACAGCAATTCCACCGAAAGAATGGATCTCCAGGATGCAATCAATGTTTTGCGTGGGCCCGCTGGGGCGAAAGTGACCCTTACCTTGCTGCGGCCTTCCACCAATGAAATCAAGGAATACACTCTGCAACGGGCGGAGATCAAAGTCCAAAGTGTCAAAGGCACAAGGTTGCTCGATGCGCAGCTGACCGGCCCGTTCAAGATCGGTTATATCCGGCTGATCCAATTTAACGAGCCTACGGCCGAGGAACTTTCGAAGGCGCTCGACGATTTGCAGAAGCAAGGCATGCAAGCACTCATTCTCGATCTTCGAAATAATCCGGGCGGGTTGTTGAATAGCGCCGTCGATGTGTGCGCTCAATTTTTACCGCCCAACACGAAAGTGGTTTCGACACAGGGACGCGTCGTTTCCCAGCAGCATGATTATTCGACTTCCGGTGCGAAAAAGGAGCGTCCGAACTTTCCGATGGTACTGCTGATCAACGAAGGGAGCGCGAGCGGGGCGGAGATCGTTGGTGGAGCGCTCAAGGATTTGCATCGGGCCGTACTCGTGGGCGAAACGACCTTCGGAAAAGGTTCCGTGCAGAATGTTATGCAGTTACCGGACGGTTCGGCCGTGCGTTTTACCACAGCAAAATACTATACGCCGAGCAAACAAGTGATTCAGGGCAACGGCGTCACTCCGAATATTCGTGTGGCCGTGATGCCCGACCAGGAGCGCGCTCTTTTTGCATTGCGCAATGCGGCAAATGTAAAACCCGATGACGAGACCAAGATTATCAAGGCTAAAGATGCCCAGATGTTGCGGGCGATCGACGCGCTAAAGGGCGTTATGACTTACGCGCAACAGAGCGCGCCGAAAGCTGAAGCAGTAAAGAAATGATTGTAGAGGCGCTTGTGCCAAGCGCCTAGGTGGCTGACACAGCCGCCGCTACACGATGACAACCGTCTTGGCACTTGAAACTTCTTGCGATGAGACCGCCGTCGCGATCTTGCGCGCAGGCGACGATCGCTCGCAAGAATTGCTTGCCAGCGAAATCGCGTCGCAAGTTGCCGCACATGAGAAATTCGGCGGGATCGTGCCTGAGATTGCCTCGCGCAATCATTTGATCTACGCGCCGCAGTTGCTCGGTCGCGCCGTAACCGCGGCCAGGATCGATTTCTCAGAAGCCGATGCATTTGCGGCGACGAGCGGGCCCGGACTCGCGAGTTCGCTGATGATTGGCGCGTCAATCGCCAAGGGTCTGGCAATCGGCTTTGGCAAAACTTACCTCGCAATCAATCATCTCGAAGGCCACCTGCTATCGCCATTTTTTCATGGCGCAGATGGCGGCGAGCAAATTAAGCCGAATGTTTCACTGATCGTGAGCGGTGGTCATACAATGTCGGTCCTCGTTCGTGGCCTGACCGAATATCAATTGATCGGGCGCACACTGGATGACGCTGCAGGCGAAGCGTTCGATAAAGTCGCCAAGATGCTCGGCCTCGGTTATCCCGGTGGTCCGGAAATTGAAAAACGTGCGCGCGTTGGGGATTCGAACCGCTTTGATCTTCCGCGTAGCATGCGCGACTCGGAGAATTTCAGTTTCAGCGGGTTGAAAACGGCCGTGCGTTACTTGCTTCCGAAAATTGAGGAACGGCGTCTGACACAGGCGCCCTACAAACTGGATGAGCGTGTATTGGCGGATCTCTGCGCGTCGTTTCAACAAGCAATTATCGACGTGCTCGTTACAAAGACGATCGCGGCAGCGCAGAAGCATCACGTCGATCTGGTGACAGTCAGCGGCGGTGTGAGTTGCAATCAGGAATTGCGACGACAATTGGGCGAAGCGTGCCGGCGCGCGGGGTTCGACTTGAAGACTGCCGAGAGTTGGCTGTGCACTGACAATGCAGCCATGATCGCATTTGCTGCGCTCCTGCGATTGCAGGCTGGGTTTCAGTCGAAGCTGACAGAAGAAATCGATCCAAATTTGGCGCTGGTAACGTAGCCGTTTCGCTGTGCGAAACGCCCGCACGGAGTTAATCGGGCAAGTCACGCGCTGCGTCGCCCACAGGGCAACGGCAACGAATTAATATTCGCGTTCGAGGAGATAATTTGCCAGCGCATGCAGCGGTTCGGCATCGCGGTTGCTGAACACTGACAAAACATTGTGCGCCTGACGCGTGAGCCGTCTGGCTTCGGCGCGGGATTTTTCCAGGCCGATCACGGCCGGGTAGGTCGCTTTTTTTGCCGCCACATCTTTGCCAGCGCTCTTCCCCAGGATCTCCGAGGTCTGCGTGACATCAAGAATGTCGTCGATGATTTGAAATGCGAGGCCAAGCCGCTGCCCGAATCCTGTGATAGCAGAAAGTTTTCTGGTGTCTGCGTTCGCGCTCATCGCACCGAGCCGCAACGAGGTTTTCAAAATGGCTGCCGTCTTGTTCTCGTGAATAAATTGCAACTGATCGCGTTTGACGTTCTTGCCTTCGGCTTCGAGATCGGCCACCTGACCGGCGATTAGTTTTTGGCTGCCCGCCGCGACAGCAATCTCACGCAGCAAGCTCGATGTGTCGTAGCGCGATGTCGGCCTTGCCTTAGAGACGATTTCAAACGCGATTGTCAATAGCGCATCGCCCGCCAAAATCGCAATGCCATCGCCGAAGATTCTGTGGCAAGTAGGACGGCCGCGCCGAAAATCGTCGTTGTCCATGCTTGGCAAATCGTCGTGAACTAGCGAATAGGTGTGGACGCATTCGAGGGCACAAGCCAGAGGAAGCGCATTTCCAGTCTTTCCTCCGCAAGCTTCGGTCGCCGCGAGACAAAGAATCGGTCGCAACCGTTTGCCGCCAGCAAAAAGACTGTAACGCATAGCCCGGTGCAGGGTCGCGGGTTTCGTATTCGCTTTTGGCAGGTAGCGATCAAGCGCGTGTTCGACCAACTTCTGGCGAGAGACGAGATAGGTTTTGATGTTCACGTTTGTGAGTGCGCGGTGCTGTCTCCCTAGACGTTGCGCGCGCGGATTATCCAGCATCGAGCTCCGAGAATCCAGCATCGAGTGTCGGGTACAATGCGTTGCCGCTTCAACAATGAAAGAGCCGCTCAGAGCTTGGCAGCGGTCTCGAACGCCAGTCGACGGCGCTAAGTTTTTAGAGCCTGCGGTGTTTTTCTAATGAGAAGGCAATGCAATGAACACGGCGCTAGTCTACAGACCAAGTCGGCCCTGGCTGGCGTGCGCTGCATTTGCCTGCGCTGCTGGGATTCACATTGGGGCAATCGTCGTCGCACAGGGGAAATCCGACAATGTTGCGGTCCAGGATTTCAAACTGGCCGGAGTTGACATAGACATAGCGGATAAAGACCGGGAAGAGACATCACCAGAAGAGGTGGCGATGCCTCCGCCTCCCGAACAGGTTCCTGCCGACCTAGAGACATTCCCGGAGGAGAATCGAATGTCGCCACCGGTTCGCCCGCGCAAGAAAACGCAGGTTGCGTCTTTTGTGAGAGACATAGCAGCCCCGCTTGGAGGCGTGAGAGCGTTGGTGATATATGCGCCGCGCCCGGTATATCCATACGACGCGCGACGTCAGCGAGTAACCGGTTCCGGTATCGCCCTGCTGACGGTCGATTCGGTCGACGGCAGCGTGGTCGATGTTCGTATGGTGCAGAGTTGTGGAAGCGTCATTCTTGATAATGCGACTTTGGACGCCTTCCGAAGATGGCGTTTCAAACCCGGGAGTGTGGAGCGGGTTCAAGTGCCGATTACATACACGCTTACAGGCCCGTCTTATTAGCGTTGAGTTTCACCGCTGTGGTATCCTCCCATGCGCCAAAATCAATGCGAAGCCGGAAAACAGATGCCGAGCAAAAGTTTGAGGAAATTCTGCAACGTTTTGAAATTCCGCTTCTGCAGTATGCCGTGCGCATAACCGGGGACAGGGAAAGAGCGAGGGATGTAGTCCAGGAAACATTCATAAAATTTCAACGCAATGGTGCATTAGATCGCGCGGATGAACCGGCGACCTGGCTATTCACCGTTTGCCGCAACGGAGCGCTTAACGTTTGCCGCAAAGAAAGGCGAATGATGTATCTCGATGAAGAGGCGATCGAATTCCGAGGAACGGAAGAACCGTTGCCATTTGATCGACTCGAACAAAAGGAGGCAGCGGGATTTTTGTTGCGCATCGTTGCCACACTGCCGCCGCGGCAGCAGGAAGTGATTCAACTCAAATTCCAAAACGATCTTAGCTACCAGCAGATTGCCAAGATCATGAAGACAACCGCCAACAACGTCGGGGTTTTGCTTCACACTGCATTAAAGACACTTCGGCAGCGGTACGGAGAGATCGCAGGAGATTTTATTCCATTTAAACCGAGAACCACCGAATGAAAATGAACTTGGATGATCCAAAATTGACCGCATACGCCTTGGGCGAATTAGAGGAGCCGGAAAAATCGGCAGTTGCTCGCGCGATTGGCGATTCACCAGAAGCGCAGCGTGTTGTGGTCGAGACGCAGCAAGTAGCGCGGGCCTTGAGATCCCAATACGAGCTGGAACTGAACGAACGATGGATCGCACCGAGGAGGTTCATAGCTGTCACCGATGACTCCTTTTGGTCAAAAGCTGGGCCGCTGGCGATTGCGGCCGTTCTGACTCTCTTAGCGCTTATCGGGGCTCTCGTATTGGCGACCAACAGGTCTGGTAGTGCACTGCATTTAGCCGGCTCGTCTCCGCGCGAACAAGCAGAGTCGGGTCGATTTTCCGCTGTTGAAGGCGAGGAAGCCTCGCAGTTCGCCCCAGATCCGAGCCGCGATTTCGGTGCCGCTTCGTACGCTTATGTTGGTGAGCACCCGTTTGTCTCCGTCTCGAGCAACCCTCATTCGGGCTTTCCAATCGTCGTGACCCCGGGGTCTTATTCGGAAGTCTTCCAGTCTATCAATGCGGGAGTTCTTCCTCCCAAGGACACTGTGCGCATCGAGCAGATGATAAACTATTTCAATTACGATTATCCAGAGCCCCGATCGGACGAGCTATTTTCGGTGAACGTCGATGTTGCAGGTTGCCCATGGGACCAGTCACACCGGCTCGTGCGGATTGGATTGAAGGGGCGCGAGGCACCGAGAGATGTTCATGGCGCGAATGTCATCGCAAGAGACACAAAGATTGATGTTGAATTCAATCCCGTAAGCGTCGGCTCGTATCGATTGATCGGTTACGACAAACGATCGCTGAAAGGAGAGAATTCAAATGGGGAAGGGCCGCGCGACAAAGGGATCGCCGCCGGTTACACGGTCACTGCCCTGTATGAACTTGTGCCAGTCGCGCAACAATTCAGTACACGGCAGACGGCGCAAACACTCCTCAGTGCAAAACTGCGATTTAAAAAACCAGATGGCAACGGGGAGGTACAAAGCATCGAGCGCAGTGTCACTGACGATGGGGTCGATTTCGCACAAGCGCATCCGGATTTGAAGTTCGCTGCTGCGGTGGCGGAGTTTGGAATGATTCTTTGCGATTCCGGTTACAAAGGCAGTGGAACGCTGGGCGCGGTGCTGAAATGGGCGCAGGAAGGAAAAGGCGACGATGCAAATGGCTACCGTGCGGGATTCATCGAAATGGTGCGCAAAACGCAGACGTTGAAGAAGAGCTAAACGCCGCGAGTTGGTAAGCTCAGCGCTTGCACTGCAACACTGAGAACATTCTAGATATTCTCCGCAGCTTCCGTGGTGGCGATGCGCTTGGTGCGCATGGCGAGAAACGCGCCGAGGAGAAGAATGGCCGCGCTCCAGATCTGGGCGTGAGTGAGACGTTCGCCGTAAATCCACGCTGATAGAGCCATTGCCCCGGCAGGGCAGAGAAGTTGTAGCGATTGTGCGAGGGCCACTCCGATCTCTCGGATTGCCACATAGTAAAGGACATGCGCAAGCGTGATGCAGGTCACAGCTGAGACGATCAGTACCAAGTTAACTTGCGATCCTGTATGAAGCGGCGTGCCAATTTTCCCAAATGCAATTGTGAGTGGAAACAGCAGCGCAGACGTAATCACGCTGATCACTCCGAAGCTGCGGATCGAGCCGAGCTCCCGGGAAGGCCGTTTCACCAGGATGCCGTAGAGCGCCCAGCAAAATGTGGCGGTAAATGCAACGAATAATCCGGGGAGGGCGATGTGCCCCGATTTCCATCCCGGTTGAAACCAAACGACACCGAATGCGCCAATCAATCCCAAGGCAGTGCCCAATTGGAACTGCCATTGCCTGATGACGTGACGTTCCTCAGGAAAAAATGCGAGCGCGAGCAACGCAGTGAAAATCACCGAGGCGCGCGTGAAGATGGTGTAAACGCCCGGGCCCATATAGAATAGAGCGATCACCTGCGTGACCTGATGGACCACGTTAGGCAGGCAGGGCACGAAGCAGATCGTTATAGCGCGCCAGTCGACGGGCTGCTCGCGGCGTCGGATTCGATAAATTAGGAACGGCGCGATTGAAACGCAGGCTACCAGATAACGGTAAAAATTTTGTGCCCACGGATCGTAGTAACGGTTCAGGTAGTACTGAAAGAGCGATGGCGTGGACCAGATGAGAATGGTGGCGAAAACCGCGGCGTAACCTTCGGAGGTGCTCGTGCGGTTACGCATGCCGACAATCTCCCCGCTGGAATCCAGTTGGTTCATCGCTATTTTTTTGCTGCGTTAATTTGCTCGCTTCCGAGCGAGAAATAGCTCAAAAAGTAAGCTTGGAAGGAGAACACAACCATGATGATTAACAGTCGAATCACAACTGCCTTGATCGCCGCCTGCCTTTTTGGCGCGGCCAGTTTTGCGCCAGCTAAAGAGAAAGCGCCAGCCAAAGAGAAAGCGGGAGCGGGGACGGGCGAGTACGCAAAGGGCGTCCAATTGCTTGACAGCAAGCAGTACGAACAAGCGGTGACGGAGTTTACCGCGGCGATTATGGCAAACAGTAAGCAGCCGGCGTTTTATGAAGCTCGTGGTTTTGCCAATTTCGAGCTCCAGCGATACCAAGAGGCGGGTGACGATTTTTCAAAGGCCATTCAGCTGTCGCCTAAAGACATGCGGGCTTACGTCGGCAGATCGCAGGTTTTCCTGCAACAAAAGAATTATCAGCAAGCGCTGGCGGACACTGAGAAAGCACTCGAGATCAAACCCGATGAACTAACTGCAATCAAGCTCCGCGGGTTCGCCGAGCTCGGACTCAGCCAATGGGACAAGGCAGTGGCCGATTTCACTACGGTGATTCAAAAAAAGCCGGACGACTTTCAGACCTATGATCGGCGCGCGCTGGCATATCGGGGATCGAAGAACTTTGATGCGGCCATTGCCGATTACACATTCATCCTGGACAAAGCCCCGAACGATACCGAAGCCCTCACCAAGCGCGGTTACACGTACAGTTTGATGGGACAGTATGAAAAGGCGATCCCTGATTATCAGGCGGCCTTGAAACTCAACCCGCAAGACAATGATACTTTCTCGCGCCTGCAGTGGACTCAGGGACAACTTGCCGCAAAAAATGCGCCGCATCCCAGTACGACAGCAGCAACGACAACGGCGCCTACGGCAACGCCGGAAGAACCGAGTTTGATTAGTCAGATCAAGCCGCTGTACATTGTGATCGGCATCGTGGTACTGATTCTGATTGCCGTAATCGTGCGCCTTCTAATGCGGGGCAAAGCAGAGGAGACGAGTCACATAATCCGCTGAAGGTAGAGATGCTGTAGCGTCCTGTCTCAGCGGATCTGCTCTGGCACGCTTTGAATCAAATGCGCTGAAGACAACGCACGCCACAGCTCCGCGCATGGGGAAAATCTCTTTGACACGACGGTGGCCGCGGTTAGCGTTGCGGACGCTTTTTGCTGGAACGAGGCGGTCCCATGGTCGTTCAAATTGCAAATTTGACGCGGCTTTGGGACTTTTGAGTCTCTGGTAGAAAGCGAAACCGGTTTGCGGCTCGGGTTGCTGCGGAAGCGCTGGGCTGGCAAAAGCAGGCCCATGTAGCTCAGTTGGTAGAGCACGTCCTTGGTAAGGACGAGGTCACCGGTTCAATCCCGGTCATGGGCTCCAGAAAGAACTCGCGGCCGGCAGTGGAATAATTAGAAGTAAAAACGAAGTTTAGTTAAACAGGAGAATTGAAATGGCTAAGGAAGCTTTTAAACGCGACAAGCCGCACGTGAACGTCGGTACGATCGGTCACGTGGACCACGGCAAAACAACCCTGACAGCGGCAATCACGATGGTGCTGAACAAAAAGGGCATGGCCGAAGTGCGGGCATATGAATCAATCGATAACGCGCCGGAAGAGAAAGAGCGCGGAATCACCATCAACACCGCGCACGTAGAGTATTCCAGCGAGAAACGGCACTACGCCCACGTCGATTGCCCGGGGCACGCCGACTACGTCAAGAACATGATCACCGGCGCGGCGCAAATGGATGGCGCCATTCTGGTTGTCTCCGCTGCCGACGGACCGATGCCGCAGACGCGTGAACACATTTTGCTGGCCCGCCAAGTAGGCGTGCCCTCCGTCGTCGTGTTCCTCAACAAGGTGGACATGGTCGATGATCCCGAGCTGCTCGATCTCGTGGAGATGGAAGTGCGGGATTTGTTGACGCAGTATGAATTTCCCGGCGACAAAATCCCAATCGTCAGAGGCAGCGCGCTCAAGGCGCTTAATGGTGATGCTGACGCCGAAAAGCAGGTCCTCGCGCTGGTGGAAGCGGTCGACGATTACGTGCCTGTGCCCGACCGGCCGGTCGATCAGCCGTTCCTGATGCCGATCGAAGACGTATTTAACATTGAAGGCCGCGGCACCGTGGCCACTGGTCGTGTGGAGCGCGGCATTCTTAAGAAAATGGGGGAAGTCGAGCTGGTGGGTATTCGTCCAACGGCGAAGACAGTGGCGACCGATATCGAAATGTTCCGCAAGCTTCTCGACGAAGCGCGCGCGGGCGACAACGTCGGGGTGCTGTTGCGCGGCTTGAAGAAAGAGGAGGTAGAGCGCGGCCAGGTGATCGCGAAGCCAGGTTCAATTACGCCGCACAAGAAGTTTAAGGCAGAAGTTTATGTGCTGAGCAAAGAGGAAGGCGGACGTCACACTCCGTTCTTCACCAATTACCGGCCACAGTTTTATTTCCGCACCACGGACGTTACCGGCACGGTTAAATTGGCCGAAGGCGTTGAAATGGTGATGCCGGGCGACAATATCTCCATCGAGGTGGAGTTGATTACGCCCATTGCCATGGAGAAAACGATTCGCTTCGCCATTCGCGAGGGCGGCAAAACCGTGGGCGCAGGTCGCGTGGGCGATATTCTGGATTAACAATCTTCCTCGCACTCTGCTTACTTGAGGCGAAGACGCGGAAGAGGAAGATTAAGCGGAAGAGGGAGATTACAAATACGCCAGTAGCTCAATTGGTAGAGTAGCGGTCTCCAAAACCGTCGGTTGGGGGTTCGAGTCCCTCCTGGCGTGGATTAAAGGCTGCAAACGCCGAACGCCCAACGTCGAACACTGAACTTCGAACGCGGAGAAAGAGAATTAGGCGTTGGACGTTGAGCGTTGGATGTTGGACGTTTTGCTTAACAATTGATGATTACCAAAATCAAAAACTTCTTCGGTGAAGTGAAGCTGGAGTTGCAAAAAGCTTCCTGGCCGTGGGACCCGAAGGAAAAAGGGTTCCGCCGTTACAAGGAACTGAGCGACTCGACTGTTGTCGTTGCCATCTCGATGGTACTGCTGGGTGGCTTCGTCGCGTTCTTCGATTTTGTCCTGGTTAATTTTGTCCATTTCTTCACCCGACTACACTGATTTATGGCACAGGCACTCGCAGGCAAAGATCAATGGTACGTCGTGCACGTGCTTTCCGGCCAGGAAAACAAGGTGCGGGAGAACATCTTGAAACGCGTCAAAACCGAGGAAATGGGCGACTTGGTTTACGACGTGCTGGTCCCGACTGAGCGCGTCTCAGAAATCAAGAAAGGGAAAAAGAGCGAGACGACGCGGAAATTTTTTCCCGGTTATCTGATCGTCAACATGCATTTGCTCGACGAAAACAATCAGCTGATCGGGCGCACCTGGTATTTCATCCGCGACACACCCGGCGTGATCGGGTTTGCCGGAACAAAGGACAAACCGATTCCAATGCGACAATCGGAAGTGGACAGCATGCTCGCGCAAATGAAAGAGCGCGAAGAAAAGGTGAAGCCGAAAGTCAGCTTTGAAGTAGGCGAGTCCGTGAAAGTCGCCGATGGCCCGTTCCAAAATCAGACGGGTATCGTCGAAGAGATCGATCCTGAGCGTGGGAAACTGCGCGTGTCGGTCACTATTTTCGGTCGCGCCACTCCGGTGGAGCTGGAATATTGGCAAGTGGAGCGCGGATAATGTTATTCAACGATTCAACGATTTAGCGGTTTAACGAATTACAATGGCAGCCAAAGAAAAAATAGCAGAGATCAAATTACAAATTCCGGCCGGGCAAGCTAACCCTGCTCCGCCGGTTGGCACTGCCCTCGGCCCGCGCGGGGTCAACATCATGGCGTTCTGCAAGGAATTTAACGCCGCCACCCAGAAACAAGCCGGCGACATTCTCCCGGTGGTGATCACGGTTTACAAAGACAAATCGTTCACATTCATCACGAAGAGTCCGCCTGCTGCCATCCTCTTGAAGAAAGCGGCCAACATCGCCGCCGGCTCGAAAGAACCGAACAAGACAAAGGTCGGCAAGGTCACGCGCAAACAAGTCATGGACATCGTGAACACCAAGCGCAAAGACCTCAACGCCCGCGACGACGAAGCTGCCTTCCGCATCATTGCCGGCACCGCCCGCCAAATGGGCCTCGAGATCGCCGATTAGGGCGAGCCGCGTTCGCGATAGATTGAACGACCTCTTGGAGAGCGCTGCGGAAAAAAACTAGTTTACCGGTTCGGGCTCCATGAACCATCAAAAGACAAACATCGTCTTGAAATCTTTGTTTCCGGCGAATGAACGTACGTCGTTTTCAATTAGTGGCAGGAGACGATCCCCAGCGTTGAGATTTCGGCGAAGACTGCTGGTCAGCTCTTCTTTCCTAAGGCGTGCCCAAATATTCCCAACGTTGTAGAGAAATCGGCACGTTGCCGTTCTTCCAAACAAAGTCGTGGAAGGCACGTAGATTGAATTTGTCGCTCTGCTGCATGCGCGCGGCGGCGACGAAGTTGAGGATCTGCAACTTCCCGATCTGATACGTGATGGCGCCGCCAGGGCTCGTGGAGAAGGCGATCGCTTCCTGGCGCGCGGTCAGTTCGTCCATCGGAACTTTCTCGTGAAGATATTTGGCGGCTTGTTCCAGTGTGAATTCGCCGAGCGCGAGTTTCACGTCCACCTCCACGCGCAGCGCGCGCAGCCGCATAAAATTGTAAATGATCTCACGCGTGTGCGGGCTGTCATCAAACAAGCCAGCCTGCAGCATCATTTCCTCCGCATAAAAACCGATTCCTTCGTTCGCGCCCGAGTCGTAGTAATGCCGCCGGATCGGGTCCTCATGTTTCCATGAAAGACAAAGCTGAAAATAATGGCCCGGAATTCCCTCGTGTACCGTGATCGGCCGCGGGTCCATTGCCGTCGCACGCCAGAAGTAAGGGAGCTTTCCTGAGGGCTCCGGCACGTAGCGGATGCAGTTTTCCTTCAAGCGCGACGGCCCGGTGAAATCGTCAGTTTCGGTGAATCCGAGCACGCGCAGATATTCCGGCGTGGCTCGCAGGGTGTAATGCTGCACCCAATCGGGAACGCTGAGGATGCCGCGCTCAACCAAAAATTTCCGGATCGACAATTCCTTTTCCGCTGCGTCTTTGATGCAGTTGTCGATGTTGTCGGCGATTTTCAGCGGCGGCACGTCCTTGTTCCGGTTCTTCTCGTAAGCTTCGAACGCGACTGCGCGATTCCATTCCTGTTTTCCCATCGCCAGAAGTTCCTCCGGCGTGAACGGCATCAGCGCGACATTCCGCAAGAACCAAATGTAAGCGTCGCGGCCAAGGGCAGTCTGTTGGGGAAGCGTGGGCAGCTTCTGCTTGAGCTGCTGTTGATATTTTTCCAGCGCATCCGATGCGCGTTCGCACGCGCTATTCAATTTGTCTGGATTTAGAGTTGTCGAACTTGCAAGCGAGTTCGACATCTTCCGGACCCGCTGGCGAATTCCCTCGAGATTCTGAACGGCGACCGTCGCGAACGGCGCGGGAGGATTTGTTAGGTTTCCCGCGCCTTGCTGCAAGATCGAAGGAATATTTTCAACGCGCGTAAGGATCTCGCGGCTGCGCGCCTCATCGTATGGCGGGGGCACAGTGAGCGCTTCCACCAGCGCGGTCAGCGTCTGTTCGATATAAAAGTTCGGATCGCGTTTCCACCGCGGGTTCATGTCGAGCTCCCAGTGCGCGCGCGACAACGCCGAACCGATCAAGCGATAATCCACCTGCTGCGGAATCGGCCAGTGACTCGCGTCGATTTTCTTCCAACGCGCTTCGAACGCGGCCAAATCCTTTCGTCGCTGATCAATGCTGGCCCGCGACCAATCGCGCATACCGCCCGGGCGCTCAATGCGATTGACGTCGTCGCCCGTAAACGCCGCGTATTTCGCGCGCCAAGTCCAGAAATCCCCTGCGACTTTCTCGAGAGAATCGGTTTGGGCGCACAAACTGGCTAACGAAGCGGGAAAGAAAATTATTAACGCGGCGTATGCGCTTTTCATTCTTCAAAGTTTTGAGAAGCAGGCAGGATAAGAAAAGCAAAAATTAGAGCAATCGACGGTTTGCGCGAGACCGAGTTTGCGAGACGACGGGAAAGCTCCAAATTCCAAGCTCGAATATCCATTGAAACTGCAAGCTTCAAATC
>QHMS01000161.1 GCA_003217895.1 Verrucomicrobiota bacterium | reverse complement strand
GTGTTGGCGCTGGAGCGCTCCTGCTAAACAACGCGGATTCCAATACCGCGGTCGGCGCGGCAGCGTTGTTGCTCAACACCAGCGGCACACAGAACACCGCTGTTGGAACTGACGCGCTCGTCTTTAACGACAGCGGTTCCTCCAACACTGCCACTGGTTCCTTCGCGCTCATGAATAATACTACCGGCGGCTCAAATACGGCCATCGGTTGGGAAGCGCTCACGGCGAACGTCGACGGAGTTAACAACGTGGCTCTCGGTCACCTTTCCCTCTCAAGCAACACCAACGGAAACAACAACACGGCCATCGGCAATTTAGCGCTCCAGAACAGCGTGAGCACCAGCGAGCACGTGGTCGTAGGCAGACTGGCCGGGTCTGGGATCACCAGCGTCAATAACAACATCATCATCGGCCACCATTCTGGTGTGCACAGTCGCTTTCACCAGGAAGATAACGTCTGTTATATCGGCAACATCTGGGGCGCAAACGTTGACAACATGGGCGGGGTTGCCCGCATGGTGTACGTCGATCCCGATGGAAGGTTAGGCACGCAGCTCGTCGCTGACGGTCCAAATCCTCGTAAATCTCCCGAAGGCTCCCAGCCTCAAGCCATTCCCGACGCTGCAAAGCAAGCCGTGCTCGATCTGAAAGTTCAGAGCTTGCGAGCAACGGTCGCGCAGCAACAGCAGCAAATCGAGACGCTCACTGCACAGCTGAACGAGAACACCGCGCAAATCCAAAAAGCGAACGCCGAGCTCGAAATGAATAAGCCGGCGGCCAAAGTAGTTGTGAACGAACCTAAATCTCTTCCTTGAACGCGAGTCCACGGAGGACGTCGCACCTTAGCCGCACCGCCTGACATTCCAGGGTCAGCAGTGCTTCGCTGTCGACGGCGAAGCGATCTGGGCTAACGGTGTAAGCGATGACCAAAGAGGAAATCGCGCGCGTTTTGGAGCAGATTGCGGCGCTGCTCGAATTGAAGGGCGAGAATCCGTTCAAAATTCGCGCATATGTTAATGCGGCGCGCGCGATCGAAACCTTTGGCGGCAATATTCACCGGTTCGCTCAAATATCTCGAAGAGTTGAGCGCGGAATTCCCGGGCGGAATTATGGAATTGTTCTCGATTTCCGGTCTGGGAGCGAAAAAGATCAAGGCCCTTTATGATCAGTTACGCATCAGTTCAATCGACCAACTCCGTCAGGCTTGCGAGGGCGGGCGAGTAGCGGAATTGCCTGGATTCGGTGAAACGACGCAGGCGAAAATCTGCAAAGCGATCGAGGAACACACCCGGCATGCCGGTTATTTTCAATTCGGGCAGATCGCGCATGAAGCGGAGATGTTAAGAACCGGTCTCGCAGGCCATCCCGACGCGCTGCAGGTGGATATCGCGGGCAGTTATCGGCGGCGAAAAGAAATTGTGCACGATCTCGATTTGTTGGCGGCCACCAAAAAACCCGACGCGATCACGAAATTTTTCGTTTCCCATCCGCTGGTGGAATCGATCATCGCTCAAGGACCGACCAAATCGAGTGTGCGACTTCGTTCCGGAGTGCAGTGTGATCTGCGAGTGGTGAGCACGGCGGAATACCCTTTTGCGCTTGCCTATTTCACCGGGAACAAGGAGCACAACATCGAACTGCGCAGCCGCGCGCTTAAACGAGGTTGGACGCTCAACGAGTACCGCCTGGCGCCGTTGCCACCTGATCCGAAGGCGAAAAAGAAACGGCCGATAAAGAAAATTCCAAAGGTGCGCGATGAAGCTGAACTTTATCGGGCGGTCGATCTCGATTTTATACCGCCTGAGCTCCGGGAAAATTGCGGCGAGTTCGAAGCCGCAGAGAAACATTCTCTCCCAAAATTGATCGAGAAGGAAAATTTGCGGGGGACATTTCATTGCCATACTCTCGCCAGCGACGGCCACAACTCCTTTGAAGAAATGGCGGAAGCAGCGCAGGCGCTTGGGTTGGAGTATCTCGGCATTGCCGATCACAGCCGCAGCCAGATTCAGGCGCACGGGCTTGATGAGAAACAATTGCTGGCGCAAGTCGCCGCGATTCGAAAGCTAAACAAAACGTTCAACGGCTTCCGTCTCTTTGCTGGAGTCGAATGCGACATCCTTCGGGACGGCTCCCTCGATTTTCCCGATGAAGTTCTGTCGCAGCTCGATTACGTCGTTGCTTCCGTTCATTCTGCTCTTGGTCTGAGCGAAGCGGACATGACCAGACGCATGATTCGCGCGATGGAAAATCCGTTCGTGAGCATGCTGGCACATCCGACGGGCCGTTTGCTTTTGAAACGCGAGCCTAACAAGATTAATATTCCAAAAATTCTCGATGCCGCTGCGCGTACAGGGACGTGGATTGAGCTCAACGCCGCGCCGAAACGGCTCGATCTGGATTGGCGCTGGTGGCCAATGGCGAAACAGAAGGGCGTCAAATGTGTGATCAATCCCGACGCTCATCGCGCCGAGCGTTTGCATGATTTATGGTTCGGGATTGGCATCGCGCGCAAAGGTTGGTTAACAAAAGCGGAGGTGATGAATTGCCTGCCATTAGGAAAAATAGAAAAGGCCCTGGCAACGAAGAACCAGATAGCCAACGTTGCCTAGATCACGTCGCGTCGTTCCGGCCGGTGCTCCGACGGCAACCTATTTCCTTGACTGGCCTGTGGCCGATTTGCCAGGGTAGGGCTTTCTCCTACACATGACTCACTCAGCAACGGACGCTATCGATGCTTGCCCGGCGAATCTGCCAGGACCGAGAAACCCATGGCTGGCTTACGCGGCGCTGTATCGTGATCCGCTTGGGTATCTCACGCGTGCGGCGCGCAAACATGGAGACGTCGTCCACATAAAGATTGGCCGTAAAAGCGATTTTCTTCTTAATCATCCCGATCTTGTCCGCGCCGCCCTGCTCGATCATGAAAATTTACGGCGATGCGTGCACCGTCCGCTGCGACGCGTGCTTGGGAAGGGCTTGCTGACTTGCCGAGGCGAGCGCCATAAGAAACAGCGCGCTCTTTTGCAACCGATGTTTACTCGTGAACGCATCGTTGCGCTTGGCGATGTCATGGTCGGCGAGATCACACGTCGGACTGACAGGTGGCGTGAGGGTGCCACGTTGGACATGGCGCCGGAGATGCTGGAATTGGCAATATCCATTGCCGGAAAGGCGCTATTTGATGTTGATTTCAGTTCCAAAGCGGCCGGGTTGCGCGATGCACTCGTCACAGTTTTACAGGCCACTCGCTTCAACAATCTGGCCGTGGCTAGCAAGCAGTTCGAGAAGCTTTCGCTGCCCATCCATCGTCGCTTCGCACGCGCTGCGGAGAAACTTGAGACGGAGATTCGCGCGATAATCGCCGAGCGTCAAAAGGGCGCCTCCGAAGGTCCGGATTTACTCTCCATCATGGTGCGCCTGCAGAAACAGTCTCGAAAAGGGCTCACCGAACAGAAGATCCGTGATCAGATACTGACATTTCTCATGGTCGGCCACGAGACGACGGCCACGGCACTGATGTGGACGTGGTATTTGCTTTCAGAAAATCCAGAGGTAGCGACGAAGTTGTACAGCGAGGTCGATCACGTTCTGGGTGACCGGCTGCCGTCAGGGCAAGATTGCGACCGTCTGCCGTACACCCGGATGGTATTTGCCGAATCGATGCGGCTGTACCCGCCCGTGTGGTTATTGACCCGGCGGGCAGTCGGCGATGTGAAGATTAACGGCTTCGTGATTCGCAGCGGATCTTATGTGCACCTCAGCCCGTTCGTGATGCACCGCGACCCGCGCTACTTTCCCGAACCGGAGCGGTTCGATCCAGAGCGCTGGACGCCAGAAGCGGTCGCGGCGCGCCCAAAGTTTTCCTACTTTCCATTTGGCGGAGGCAGTTTGCAGTGTATCGGCGAAGGCTTTGGCTGGATGCAAGGCGTGCTTACCATAGCCACGCTTGCACGCCGGTGGCAGATGCGTCTGGTGCCGGGCCATCGAATTGAGCTTGGTCCACATATCACTTTGCGGTCGCGATATGGCATGCCGATGAAACTCGAGAGGCGTCGTTAAACCTTTTCACGTTGCGGTGCTTGCGCCCCTGAAACCATCAGGACCGAGAAACTCATGGTTGGCTTACGCGGCACTTTATTGTGATCCGCTTGGCTATCTAACCCGTGCGGCGCGCAAGCACGGGGACGCCGTGCATCTGAAGATTGGCCGTAAAAGCGATTTTCTACTTAACCATCCCGATCTTGTCCGTGCTGCGCTGCTTGATCAAGAGAATCTGCGGCGGTGCGTGAACCGTCCACTGCGACGGGTGCTTGGAACGGGTTTGCTGACTTGCCGCAGCGAACAGCACGGGAAGCAGCGCGCCTTGCTGCAACCGATGTTTACTCGTGAGCGGATCGTTGCACTCGGCGACATCATGGTTGGTCAGATCGCGCATTGGGCTGACAGGTGGCGGGACGGCGCCATCGTGGACATGGCGGAGGAGATGACAAGCTTGTCGATATCTATCATCGCGAAGACGCTCTTCAATGTTGATTTCAGCTCTAAACTGCCCGAGTCGCGCGACGCACTCGTCACGATCTTGCAAGCCACGCGCTTTAAAAACCTGGCCCTAACTAGCAAGCAAATCGAGAAGCTTTCGCTTCCCTTCCATCGCCGTTTTGCACGTGCTGCGGAGAAACTCGACGCGGAGATTCGCGCGATGATTGCCGAGCGTCGAAAGGACGGGTGCGAAGGTCCGGATTTACTCTCCACGATGGTGCGCCTGCAAAAGCAATCGCGGGGAGGGGTTACCGAGCAGAACATACGTGATCAAATAGTGACATTTTTCTCGGTCGGCCACGAAACGACTGCTACCGGATTGATGTGGACGTGCTACTTGCTTTCAGAAAATCCAGCGGTGGCGGCGAAGCTATACCGTGAAGTGGATCACGTCCTGAGTGATCGGCTGCCGTCAGGGCAGGACTGCGAACGCCTGCGATACACGCGCATGGTTTTCGCCGAATCGATGCGGCTGTATCCGCCCATCTGGCTCATGACCCGGCGGGCCGTGCGCGATACGAAGATAAATGGCTTCACAATTCGCAGCGGATCTTATGTGCACCTCAGCCCGTTCGTGATGCACCGCGACCCGCGCTACTTTCCGGAACCGGAACGGTTCGATCCCGAGCGCTGGACGCCAGAAGCGGTCGCGGCGCGCCCAAAGTTTTCCTACTTTCCGTTTGGGGGAGGCAGTTTGCAATGTATCGGCGAAAGCTTTGCCTGGATGCAAGGTGTGCTGACAATAGCCACGCTCGCCCGCCGATGGCAGATGCGGCTGGTGCCAGGCCATCGAATTGAGCTTGATCCACATATCACTTTGCGGTCGCGATATGGCATGCCGATGAAACTCGAAAGGCGAAACTGACTGCGCGAGACGCGCGGGATACTATCGCGTACGTGTCTAGGACACGTTCTCTCGTTGCGGCATGAACATGACGAGGCATTTGCAGGCGCCGCCGGCTTTAATGAATTCGCTCATCGGCAACTCGTGGCAGCGATAACCGCGATCTCCTAACCTTGTCACCAACTGCGGCGCGCCCTCCGGCAAAACAATGTCGCGCTCGATAATGACAGCGTTACACGAAAAGTGCATCGCTTCTTCCGAAGCAACGTCGATCAAATCGCTGACATGCTCCCGGATTGCGCGCTGGCCGTACTCGTCGAAGGCCATTGGAAACCAAAACGCCCCGCCGTCCGGCAGCGGACAAAAGCAGGTATCAAGATGATAAAAACGCGGATCCACGAGTTCCACCGAGATAGCGAGACATTCCAGCATCTCAGCGATCGCATGGTGTGATTGGATGTCGGAACGAAATTTATAACCGCAAAAAAGCGCGTCGCCGCCAAACAGCGCGTCGCCTTCGCCCTCGAAATAAAGATTTCCCGGAAGCCAATCCACTTTGTAGCCCTGTTGCTCCATCCATTTTGCAAAGAACGGCTGCTCACCCGCGCGCTCCTTATGGCGGAAATTACTGGGAATGAATTTGCGGCCAACGGTGAGGCCGGCGTTGGCCGTGAAAACCATGTCGGGAAGTCCCGGCTGTGGGGCAATTAGATGAACCTTGCAGTTCAATTTTAACAGCGTCGCGTGCAACTGTTCCCATTGCTTTTGCGCCAGTGCTGCGTCGGCGCCGCGCGCGCGGCTCATCCAGGGATTGATCTCGTACTCGATGCCGTAGTAATCGGGCGGACAAAGAAGTAGCTCGCGCATAACATCAACAATTTAGCCGCGAACGCGGGGTTCACTGAGACAGTCGGCGAGTTCCCGAAGAAATGGTTCCACATCCGTGACCAGGCCGATGGATTGCAACGGTTGATGCTCGACCGCTCTCTCAACCGCCGAGGGATCGATATCGACACAGACGGTTTTCACCGTCGGCGGGAGCATGCTTGCCACCGCTAGTGAATGCTGAAGGGTCGCCAACAACAGGGCGTGCGTGACGTCGGTCAGTTTTTCGCGCATCACCTTTTGGGCTTCGATTGCGTCTGTCGTTACGCCAGGAATCGACCCCTCGTCGCGGATCGAACCGGTTAGCACCATGTCGACATTGTGCCGGACACATGCGTGCATAATGCCGCCGGTCACGATCTTTTTTTGAACAGCTGCAGCGATTCCGCCCGCTTCACGAATCGCATTTACCGCGCGGACGAGGTTCTCGCGTCCGCCCCGCGCGAAGGCCAGGTCCGGACTTATCCCCAAACAGGTACCGAACAATGCACGTTCCAAGTCGTAAGCGGCAAATGAATTTCCGGCAAAAAGGCGATCGACATAGTGCGATTCGATGAGGCGCACCAGATGCTGACCGGCGTCAGTTCGCACGATCGCCGGCCCTACGACCGCCGCGATTTTGCCTTTCGCTATACGCGCGCGTCGCAATTCGCCAGCCAGCTCGCGAATAATGGCTGATTTCGGCTCGTCGGCATCGATGATCGTGTTGATGAACTGAAAAACATCCGTGCGCGACGTCGCGCGCTGCACCGGGACGACACGCACGCCTTGGTGACCCACCACGATCTCGTCGCCTTTGTGGACATCGAAGAACTTGACCGCCCGCGCGGCACCTTTTATTCGGTCCACGGCAATGGCGCTATCCATCATGGCAGGCCGCACTTCGATTTCCTTGCCGTCAAACCGGACAAAGGTTTGCTGGTTCGTCGTCACGTAAAAATCGTGCGGGAAAACGCCATCCGCCAGCGCTGAGGCGAGCTGTGCATCTTCGTGTTTGGCGACTTCGGCGCCGTGTTGTCGCAGGCGCAAAATGAGTTCATCGAGCGCTTCGGTTGTTTCGGCGGACACCTCGATGCGCGCAAAGCTTTGGTCCGCGCGTCTCTTTCCGATTTTGATCTCGCCAATTTTGAAATTCGCGCCGTGGGTCAAAATTTGATCGAGCACCTTTGGCAAAATGAGCGAGTCGATAATATGCCCGCGTAACTCGATCGTTTCCGAAAACATCGGAGGAATCTAGCTGCCGAGCGCGGCTCGCGCCAGTGAGTGGGTTATTGTAGCGGCGCTTGTGCCAAGCGCCGAACTCCGATAGATAGGCGTTTGACACAAACGCCTCTACAACAAGCAACATCGAATATGGAAAAACCAAGCGTACGCGGGCCTTCTCCGAGTCGCAAAGCGCATCTTGCACTGGGATCGCGATTAAACCGAAGGGCGAAACGCCCGCCGCCGCTTCCGGTGAAGAAAATTTCCCCAAAGGTCGGTCGCGCGATTGATCGTTAAGCCGGTGAACACA
>QHMS01000160.1 GCA_003217895.1 Verrucomicrobiota bacterium | reverse complement strand
CTATCACTGCGTTCGTCATGCGGTCTTCTGTGGCGAGCCGTTCCCCCGAAGGTAAGCGGATTAGACCGAATAATTCCGCCTTAAAATACCGAAATAATTCGGCCGAATTCTCGTTAGGCCAAAGTGTAACCAAACTGAGATTGCAAATATGATGTTGATCGATGCCTTCGCGCGCTACAGCAAAGTGCTCCACCGGTTGACCGTCGATTTTGTCCGTGCTGTCCCGGACGACAAATGGGACTTCACGCCCGAGCCGGCCGGGAAGCTTGGTCGCGTGCCGGCACCGCATCGGATTGGCGACGGCTTCGCTCCATTTTGTAAGCAACTGCGGCACGTCGTCTGCGTGCGCGGTGTCTACAATGCCGCGCTGGCGACGAGAAAAGTGGACTGGACGCGAAAGCAGAATTACTACGTCGGCCCGTTGACTCGTGAGGCGCTCCTGCCAGCGCTTGAGGAAAAGCATCGACAATTGCTTGCCACGCTGGAGACCGTCGATGTTGACGCGGCGATCGACTGGGACGGAACTCCTTTCACGTTTGCACTGTTTACATGGGAGTTCGTGCAACATGAGGCCATCCATCACGGTCAGTGGAGCATCTACGCGTCCCTCGCCGGCTTTGACACGCCGTTTAGCTGGCGAGCTTCATGGGGTTTGTGAAGCAGCCCGAGTTTGTGAAATGAGGAATTACCATCATCTCGGAATTCCGACCACGGAAAAGAGAGAGGGCGAAGTGCATCTGAAGCATTTGAAAATTTATGTGAGCGGCTACAAAGAGAGTCTCTACCACATTGGGACATTCAACGGGTTCGTCCGCATGCGGGTGGCAAGGTGACGACGCACAGGCAGCGCGTCTTTCTCGTGCTCCAGCGCGGAGAGGACGGCAGATGGCGTTTTGCTCGAGGCATGTCGCAACCGGGACCAGCAGCCTAATGGGCGCTCGCCGCGGCGAGCGCCGCTACAATTTGCCTTGCACTAACCTGCGCTTGTTAGACGCGCTTCGGCCCGCCGAGAAGGTTTAGCTGCACCATGGCGATCTCGCCATGCTCGGTGAGTTCGAGATTGGCGATTTCAAACATGGGCGCGCCTTCGCCGGGACTCGGGCTGGCGCCGGGCAACTGAACAATGACCTGCTTGGAGTTGGAATTCAGGATGACCGATGCAATCTCGAGTGATGGCGAAAACTCGAGCGAGCTGATCTGGAACGGAATCGTGACAGACACAGAAGCACGTCCCTGCGGTGATGGGGTGAGTTGGACTGGCGCAGTCTCAGAATTAGGGACTATTTGCAATCCTGCTACTGCGATTGACGGCATGCCGGTCAGGGTAGGTCGCTGTTGCTGCGATGGAACCACGCGAACGCTGCCTATCGCGCCGGCGACGGGCTGAATCTTTATGATCTCGAAGGCGACCTGCAAATTCAACGGAGACTGAGCGCGTTGAGGCGAAGGCAAACGCATCGTGACAAGCTTCGATATGGGACGCACTTTCAAGACACCCATCTTAAAGCTCGGCGTCAACTGCATGGCGGCGATCTCGAAGGAGAAAGTAAGCTGCACGGATGTTTGCATCGTGGCAGCGGGTGGCGGTTGTGGCCTGGCCACGGGTGGGGCCGGGGCTTTGTTTACTGGAGCGGTTGGAGTGTGTGTTGTTTCTGGCATGGTTACAGGTGTGGTTATTTGCGGAAATACAGGCTCAGTGTGAAAAGCACTTGGAAAATCATACGCGGGCTCGGCAGTCGTTTCGACTGTAGGAAATTCACTCGCAATCGAGGGAATGGGTTGCTCTTGTGCGATCGGTTCAACTGCAAACTCTGCCAACGGTTCTACGGCGGGCCACGCGAAGTCTGCGCTCGCAAACGCCGCTTCACGCGGCTGCTCTTCCGCGGGCAACACGGATTGTTGCGACTCTCCGAAAAACGCGCCCGGCTCCTCCGGGTAGAATGCGACTCCCTCTCCATCTCCCTCGATCGGCTGTTGCGGAACGATCGCAGAAACTTCTGCAAACTCACTGGTTGCTGAAACCGTAGCCATTTCAGCAGCTTCCGGGATAACTGGTTGCGGGACCTCCGGTGCTTGTTCGACGACTGGTCCCACGGCTGATTCGAAGTCGGGCTCGGCAACCGGCGGCAATTCGCGCTCGGGCGCGTGGCGTGCCGGGGTTCGTGAAGCCTTTGCTCTGCGTTCCTTCAATCGATCCACAACGCCGCTGAATTTGCGTGAAGGCACTGCAGCGTTTCGCAGCGGAGCTTGCCATGGTTTTAATTCCACCGAAACCTGACGTGGCCCCCCAGCAAAGCCGTTGTCCCGGACACTACTCGACTGCGCTGGTGCGACTCTGGGCTTCAAGACGGCAGCGCCGCCGGCGGTGGTCCCGGCGGGAGGCTCGAGCCGCATGTGACGCGGAACGTTAAAAGCATGCCGGCGCACAATGGGCACGATCACCCAAGCCAGTATGATTATGGCCGCCAAGAGTAAGCCAGCAACAATAGGCAACCTTCGGCTTGCCATGCTTGCAACGGCGGATGACGAGACCCTTGCGGGCGCTGGTGCGACAGTGGATTTCTCAGGCGGACTTGTTTGGGCAGCGACCGGCTGATTGTTCTGTTCGTTAGAAGCAGACGAAGCTTGCGGCGTCTCCTCGGCTCCGACAGCTTGCGCCGCAGCTGTTGTTGTCGATTCGCCGCCAACCGGGGACGACTCCGAGACCGGTTGTTGTGGCAGGGCGTTAGTTTCCGTAGGCGATTCGCTCGGGGCCGAGGCAGCCGCGACAGCGTTCGGGCTTGCCTCAGCGCTGGCAATTTCCGTTCCGGCATTTGGCTCGTTCGCTGCCGGGCCTAAGGAAAGCGTTTCTCCGCTCGACTCTTCACCTTGCTTGTTTGCAGCAGCCACCTTGTTCGGAATAGCACTCGGTTCAACCGCCGGACCACCCTCCGCCTGGGGCGCAACGACGCTTGCTGTGTCGAACGCCAGCGCAGGCGCGGCTGAACCTTCCGGCCTTTGCATCCAACCGACATCATAAAAAGCGTCGGCAAAAACAGTGTTAAGCGCCGGTGAATAAATCTTGTTAGCCGAACTGGTCCAATCCGCAGCCTTTTCGGGATTGTTATGCTTATACTCCCACGCTGCCTGGGCGTAATAGAGCGCCGGCGTATCTCCGGTGAATTGAAACTCCTCCATCATCGCATGCGCGCGGCTCTCTTTCCCCTCGAGCAAAACCGTCATGTAAATCTTGAATTTGATAAGCTCCGCCGCCTGATTTTTATCGCCGCCCGGGATTCGATTATAAAGCGCTTCAAAACGCTCCTGCGCCTTTGCGTAGTCCTTTTTCTTAAAGGGTACTTGCGCCAGGTTATATTGCGCTTCGCGGAGTTTCGGGTCGAGCCGGGCTGCCTTCTTAAATGCAGCTTCGGCCTGGTCAAATTGCTGCTGCGCCATCAGAATTTCGCCACGTAAATTCAGAATAGCCGGCTTATTCGGGTCTGTCTTGTCGGCTTCATCGACTAGTTTAAGGGCTGTCGCGAAATCACCTTGCCTAAGCGCCTGTTGCGATTGCTCGAACTTTGAACGCGCAGCAGCCTTGGTCTTTTCCGAGCGCTCGGCGGTTGTCATAAGCGGCAATGAGGGTCGCCCTTCGCCAGCCGGCTTTTCCAGCCACCCGGCTTCATAAAGTGATTCTGCGAAAAGCTTGTTCAGCTGCGGCGAATAATTCTTCTCGGCTGCGCTGATCCAATCTTTAGCTTCGCTTTGATTCTTCGCCTGGAGCGCGACGGCCGCCTTCACATAGTCAACAGCCGGCGTATCGGGCGACAGTTCCAGCTTGGCCAGCATCGAATCCACCATGTTCCCGTTGCCCTCCTGCAGGTACGTCAGAAGAATCTTGTATTGAATCAGCTGCGAAGCTTCCTTGGCCAGATCGGATCCACCAGTGGCGAGCAGTTGCTCAAAGCGTTTCCTCGCCTCAGCCCAATCCTTTTTCAGAAACGGAATCTCCGCCAGGTTGAAACGCGCATTCCAAAACTTTGGATCGATGCGAGCTGCGTCCTGCAATGCAGTTTCCGCTTCATCGTATTTGCCTTGTCGCATCAGGATGACACCGCGGAGATTTTTTGATGCGGCAAGATCAGGCTGGCGCGCATCGATGGCATCGAGCTGCTTCAGCGCCTCGGAAAACTTCTTTGCGTCAAACGCGCGGTACGCGGCGGTGTACATTTCTTCCAGTTCCGCTTTGGTCGGCGCAACATTGTCTGCTGCAAACGCGATTGCTGCGAGTGAAGCAAGCACCAGCGCGGCCACCGCCGCCATCCCCCAGAGTCTCATGCGGTAGCGATTGAAGCCCTGTTCGGGCCGTCTGACAAGTGGAAAGTTGCTTTTACGCATCGATTTTTCAGCGGCCTTCGGAAAAAGCGTCGACCGTTGTGATGGTCTCCCGCTGGCTCAGTCATTCAGATTGGCCACAATCCGTAAACCTTCCAAAGTGAGGTGGGGACGAATCACGCCGATCTCTGGCAAGCGTCCGGCGATCAGGCGCGCGTAGCCGCCTGTCGCTACAACGTAAACCTTTTTGCGCGGAAACTGCTCTGCTTTAATTCGTGCAAGGATTTCCCGAACCAAACCACGATACCCGAACACGGCGCCGGACAGCATTGCTTCGATCGTCGATTTACCCACCGCGTGTCGGGGCTCTTTCAACGACAGCCTAGGCAACAGAGCTGTTCGTTGAAAAAGAAAGTTAGTCATCGCTTCGAGTCCCGGCGCAATCACGCCGCCGACGTAGCTGCGGCGCTTAGAAACGATATCGAAAGTTACCGCGGTCCCGAAATCCACAACGATTGCGGGAAATCCATAAAGCTCCACAACCGCGGCAGCATTCGCCAGACGATCTGCGCCGATCGATCGCGGCTTGGGATAATCGATTTCCACACCCAGCTTCAGATTCCAATCCAGCCAGATCACTTTGGCCTTTTTTCTTGCAGCCCTCGAGATCGCAGAGTTTTTTGCCGGCACCACCGACGAGACGACCAGCGTCCGCACATTTCGTTGCGCGAGAAATCCCGAGACCACATCACTGAAGAGCTCACTGGTAACAATTCGGGAAGGAGCCGAGATCCGTCTCTTCGAAGCAAACGCAAACTTGGTGTACGAATTACTGATATCGATCAGCAAATAATCGAAGCTCCGCGCCACGCTAAGATGCAGACATGGAACTGTTACCCACGTCAAGCTTCGTTGGCGTCGCGAGTATCGGTCCGATGGGCCGCGTTCGTCGCATATGCGCTTGCGACGCTCTTGCCAGCGCGTAGCCTCGATTTGTGAGAAGATTGGTGCATCGTCCGCGCCGCTTGCGGCGTTCCCCTGCTCTGCGAAATCTCGTCCGCGAGACACAGTTGGATGCACACGATTTTATTCTGCCGCTGTTTATCAGCGAGAAAGTCGATAAGCGCTGGCCGATCGCAAGCATGCCTGGGGTTTTCCAGTTGTCTGTAAAAGAGATTGCAGATGAGGCGCGCGCCGCTGAGGACCTCGGACTGCAAGCTGTCCTGCTCTTCGGCATTCCGGAACAAAAAGACGAACAGGCCACGGGCGCTTACGCAGAAAATGGAGTTATTCAAAAAGCGTTGCGGGCGATCAAATCAAAATGCCCGGAGTTGATCGCCATCACTGATGTCTGCCTGTGCGAATACATGAGCCATGGTCATTGCGGTGTCACTCGGATTGACGGAGATCATTTCCACGTCCTCAATGACGAAAGCGTGGAACTGTTGGTGAAGACGTCGCTTTCTCACGCAGCAGCAGGCGCAGACATGGTTGCACCGAGCGACATGATGGATGGGCGTATCGGCGCGATTCGCGAGGCGCTCGATGCGGCAGGCTTCGATCAAACCGGAATTATGAGTTATGCGGCCAAATTTGCGTCAGTGTTTTACGGGCCATTCCGCGACGCAGCCGAAAGCCCGCCGCAGTTTGGCGACCGCAAATCATACCAAATGGATCCTGCTAACGCTGAAGAAGCGCTGCGCGAAGCAGCGCTGGATATCGATGAAGGAGCAGACATCGTGATGGTTAAACCTGCGTTGCCCTACCTCGATATCTTGTGGCGCGTCCACGAACGCTTTGGAAAACCCACGGCCGTTTACAGTGTCAGCGGCGAGTACGCGATGGTCAAAGGCGCTGTCGAGAAAGGGCTCCTGGATGAGCGGGCCGCTGTACTCGAAATCATGACCGCCCTCAAACGCGCAGGCGCAGATATTATCGTCACTTATTGGGCACGCGAACTTGCGAAATGGCTGCGGGAATAACAAGCGCCAATGGCGAAACCGCGCTGCATGTCCGCCTGAAGCGTCTCGCGTTTTTATGGGCGCAGGCCCAGGGATTTTCTGCGTGCGCAATGGAAGTGAGTTTGCCAAAATGCCGGTATCGGGCCGACGTCGCTGCGTATCGACCGCATCCAAGTCAGATCGGATCGACGGCGATCTTCGAGTGCAAGCAGGTGCTTTGCGATCTGCGACGAGACAATTGCCGCACCGATGCTGAGCGCCAGCGGCTCAAAGCAATCTGTAAACGTCGCCTAATTCTCGAAGCCCGCTTGCGCGAACATTATCCGAGTTTGCGGAGTGCTGAGTCGCTCTTCCCGGAATTTGACTCGCAAAATTTCGCCGAGATCGGTCACCGCGGTTACTCACGCCTGTTGCGTGAGCTGCGCGCGCTGCAAAATCGCCTCTACGATTGCGCAAAGTTTGACAAATTAACTCGCTACCGCTGTGCGAATTTGTTTTTCCTTGTTCTGCCTGAGGAGTTATTTCGTGATCCGGAAATCCCGGCGGGCTGGGGCGCGCTCGTGGAATCGAACGGCGCACTCATACTCGTGCGCAAACCAATCTGGCACGAAACTACGGAAGAAAATCGCATGCGCCTTTTGCACCGAATCGCCGTGGTGGGAACGCGATCTCTAAATCAAAAACTGCATAATCCCGGCGGGCTTCTGCAACGACCTTAAGCTGGCACGAGCAAATTGTGACCGGTCATCTCTTTTGGTTGCGGGAGCGCAAGCAAAAAGAGGAGGGTAGGCGCGACATCGGCCAGGATTCCGTCTTGGCAACGGAACTCTGCGGCATCTTTGGCGACGTAAATGAAGTGGACGAGATAGGTGGTGTGCGCGGTATTCGGTGAACCGTCAGGGTTCCGCATCTGCTCACAATTTCCGTGATCCGCGGTGACCAAGGCCTTGCCGTCAAGTTCGAGAAGCTTCGAAATGATTCGCTCGGTGCATTTGTCCACTGTTTCCACGGCTTTGATACCCGCTTCGACCACACCGGTGTGGCCAACCATGTCCGGGTTGGCAAAATTGAGGATAATCAAATCATAGTCCGGCATCCGCGCGAGCAGTTCTTCGGTGACTTCGAACCCGCTCATCTCCGGTTTCATGTCGTAGGTAGCGACCTTTGGCGAGGGAATTAGTTTGCGGTCTTCGCGCGGGAACGGTTTTTCGATCCCGCCGTTAAAAAAATAGGTGACGTGCGCGTATTTCTCCGTCTCGGCGATGCGCAGTTGGGATTTGCCTGCCGCGCCCATCACTTCGCCCAGGATGTTGGGAAGCTCTTGCTGCGGAAAAACAAACGGCGAAGAAAAACGGACGTCATATTGAGTAAAGCTCACGAAATGAACTTGCGGCCACACTTCGCGGTCGAAGCCGTCGAAATCTTTCAGCAAAAAAGCTTGCGACAATTGCCTCGCCCGATCGGCGCGGAAGTTGAAAAACAAAACTGAGTCGTCATCGCGCACGCGTTGCTCGTTGGCATGGGAGAAAATCAACGGCGGCATGAATTCGTCGGTCTTCCCAAGAGAGTATTGTCGATCTACTGCAGCGGAGGGCGATGAATTGCAGATTTCACCACAACCAAGAACGATTGCGTCCCAAGCTTTTTTCGTGCGATCCCACCGCCGGTCGCGATCCATCGCGAAATACCGGCCAACGACCGTGATGATCTGGGCGCCGCTCTTCTCAAGTTCGTTTTCGCACGTTTTTAAAAAGCCGGCGCCGCCAGTGGGAGAAGTGTCTCGCCCGTCCGTGAAAGCGTGGACGAAAATTTCTGCAACGCCTGCTTCACCCGCGGCATTCGCAAGCGCGACCATATGCGAATAGTGGCTGTGCACACCGCCGTCGGAAACCAGCCCTAGCAAATGAAGCCGGTGACGACGCGCGCCTGCGAACGTTTCTTGTAAAATTGAGCTACGGGATAGTTCTCCTTGTTGGATTGCCTTGTTAATTCGCGTTAGGTCTTGATAGACGATTCTACCCGCTCCCAAGTTAAGGTGTCCAACTTCCGAGTTGCCCATTTGTCCCTTCGGCAGACCGACGTCGACGCCACTGGCGCTTAATCTGGAGCACGGATAATCCCGGTAGAGCTTGTCGTGAAAGGGAGTGGATGCGAGCAGCGTGGCGTCTCCATTCTCATCACGTTTTTCCCGGCCACCCGGATTGATCCCCCAGCCGTCGCGAATGATGAGCATTACCGGACCCCCCATAACTCGCGCACTTTGCTGGTGAATGAGAAGATCGACAAGCGGTTTCATGTCGTTGCGGGATTGACACGCTAAGGACGCGCGCCTAGATCGGCCTCGTGAAATGGCGCAACCAGTTGCTGGCGGTTTTTTGTCTCCTCGCCTTTGCCGGCCTGGGGGTTCTTTATTTTCAACACTGGGTCTTTCGGAAGCCGTTCGGAATAATCTTGTTTGTCGCCGAAGGATTTGCGCCGGATCGACTGGCCGCGACGCGCGCTTACGCGGGGGGAGCAGGCACACGCCTGAGTCTGGATTCGATGCCCAGTATGGCTTTGCTGACGAATTACTCGACGGATTTCGCGGCTCCAGATCAGGCGGCTGCGGCGACTGCAATTGCGACAGGCACGAGGGTGCCTAACGGCGCAATCGCGATCAACGTCGATAAGAAACCTCTACAGAGTATTATTGAGTTAGCTCGCGAATATGGACGCGCCACTGGCTTGGTAACGGACACAAAATTGACTGATCCGACAAGCGCCGCTTTTTATGCGCATCCGGTCGACCCAAACGATATCGAGAAAATTGCAGCTGAGTTCGTCGATGGCGGAAAGATCGATATCGCGATGGGAGGCGGTGCGTCGCAATTTCTCCCAGCTACAAAGGGCGGCGAGAGAGAGGACAACCGCGATCTCTTGCTCGAGCTCCGCGGCAACGGTTTTGATATCGTTCGTACACGAGCCGAGCTAGAGTCGATTCCCGCGTGGCGGCGCCCGAAGCTTTTTGGCGTTTTTAACAACGCGGAGCTGGCGTTCACAGATCAGGTCGAAGAGCGTGGCCAGCAACCGAATCTTTCGGACATGGTGCGGCAAGCGATCCAACTGCTGCAATATAACACCGGCGGATATCTGCTCGTGGTTGATGCCGGTCTGATGCGCAAAGCGGCCCAAGAAAACAACGGAGAAAGGACGCTCGCGCAGACGGTTGAATTAGATCGCGCAGTCGCCCTTGCCCGACGCTACGCTGGAGAAAAATCGACGATTATTGTGTGCGGCGACGTCGCGATTGGTGGCATGAACTTGAATGGTTTCCCGTTTCGACAAGATAGCGGCATCGCGCTTCTCGGGCGTAATTCGACGGGCCAGCCATGGATCACGTGGGCCACGGGTCCACACGGCATGAGTTCTTACGGGGCAGCGAACATTCCGAATAACAAGTCCGCCACACCGGATCCATCCTCTGTCGGACAGAATGAACAACCGGCAGAAAATCTGGAACCGGCCGCACTATACACAAAATCGGCGCTGCCGACCGTGGACGATGTCGTTGTGTTCGGCAGCGGCCCCGGGACAGACGTGCTGCAAGGAGTAGTCGATAGCACAGTAGTTTTTAAGGTACTTCGCGGTGAGCTCTAAGCCTCAGATTTCATCGCGTTCACAATCCTGCTTTACGCTGGACGGCACTCTTCCGCGCGCCCGGCAAAGCAAATAACTGCATATTGATTTTCTTGCCGAATTAAGACACACTTGGCGCTCAGACCAATGCAGCTCCTCAGCGCATTCTCACGTCCGCAGACCGTTCCCGCTGTTCCACTCACAGCGCCAAGAAAAACTCTGTGGATTCTCAACAGCTGGCGCGACCTGATTCTTTACGTCGGGACGCCGCTTTTTCTCCTGCCGATGTTTCTGTTAGCGCAGGCGCGCTGGAGCGCACAAGACATTTACCTTTTTGTCGGTGCATTTGGCGCAGTGGGCCATCATCTCCCGGGAATGATCCGCGCGTACGGCGATCGCGCATTGTTCAGACGATTTCGGTGGCGCTTTATTTTCGCGCCGATTTTTTTGCTGTCGATTTGTGTCGCTTTTTACTGGTGGGACCTCAAGGGCATAATTCTAATCGTTTTCTTCTGGGGTGTCTGGCACGGGATGATGCAGACCTACGGTTTCTGTCGAATCTATGACGCCAAGACGGGGTCCTTCGCTGCACTAACGCGTCGGCTCGACTTCGCGACCTGTGCCACCTGGTTCGCGGCGGCAGTGCTCCTTTCACCGCAACGCATGGCCGACACCTTGGAAATGTATTACGCCAGCGGCGGACCTTTCATTCCGCCGTGGCTACTGCACAATGCACAACAAGTCGTCTTGGCCATTGCTATCACCGTCACCGTTTTGTTCATGTTCAATTTTTCCCGGATGTGGGCGGAAGGGAAACGCCCCAATCCGATAAAGCTCGCGCTTTTAGCAACGACCATTGCTTTTTGGTGGTACTGCAACAACGGCGTCGCCAACGTTCTTGCAGGCATCGCCCTATTCGAGGTCTATCACGACGTGCAGTACCTCTCGATCGTCTGGATTTACAATCGCAGTCGCGTGGAAAAGGACAGTTCCATCGGCGGTTTTATGCGCTTCGTTTTTCGAAGAAGCGGTTCGCTGGTCGGATTATATGTCGGGCTGTGCTTCGCATACGGTTCTCTGGGCTATTTCAATGCCCATCTGGAGATCGAAACGGTCAAACGCGTGCTCACAGGCGTCGTGGCGGCGTCAAGTCTCCTGCATTTTTATTACGACGGGTTTATCTGGAAGGTTCGCGACCGATCCACGCGAGAGAACCTCGGACTCGCCGCTGGCAATGTTGCCGCCCCCTCACGCGAACTCCTGCCCGGTTGGGCGTTGCACGGGCTAAAATGGGTTGGCGTTTTTGTGGTCCCACTCGGCGCACTCTTGATTGGCCAGTCGCGGAACAAAACGCCTGAAGTGGAGCAAACAGCTCGGATCGCTGCGGATTTGCCCGGTAGCGCGCGCGCTCATTGGAAGTACGCTGTTAAGTTGCAAAAGGCCGATCGCCTCGACGAGGCATTAGAACAGTACCGGATCACGTTACGTCTCAATCCCAAGGAGAAGGAACCGCATTTTGGTCTTGGCCAGGTTCTCGCGGCGCAATCGCGTTTAACCGAAGCCCGCATTGAACTGGAGGAGGGTTTGCGCAGTCAGCCGCGCGACGGCGAATATCATTCCGAATATGCAGTCGTTCTGGAACGACTTGGCGAGAAAGACAAGTCCAGCGCTGAGCACGCTGCCGCCATTCGGTTGGCGCCGAAGTCCGGCCGGAATCATTACGAGTTCGCGATGTTCCTTTTCCGAGATGGCAAGCTCGAT
>QHMS01000159.1 GCA_003217895.1 Verrucomicrobiota bacterium | reverse complement strand
CCATAGGGCCCGAACTCTCGCGGCACTACAGCTGGTCCTTCAAGTTCGGTGCCCGTGCGCGCGATAACCGTGACATGTGGCGGTGTCGGCGCCGGCGACGGGACCGGGAGGTTGTCAACCTGCAAAACGACGCCGTTCTCAGACGTCACGATCATGTTGAAGCCAAATGTGCCCTCATGGTCGAACGTAATCCCGGTGTGATCCGTTGTGTTGATTGGGAGCGTCGCAAACAGCGTGACTGTAACCGGCGGACCCGCCGAGACCTTAAAGATCTGATTGCCTTGTGTGACGAAAATGTCGCGCGGGGTGAACCCGGCATCCGCAGACTGGGCCGGAGCTATAGTCATGTATTTTTCGCTGCAGGTACCCCCCCCGGGGATCGTCGCCAAAACTGTGACGTTCCCGAGGCAGTCGATCTTAACGATTTTTTGGCTGCAGTATTGGGTCGCGATCACATCAGTCTTGGACGCGGCCACGCCTATGGGCCCGCCGTTGTTGATAATGGCAAAGGGCTGTGGATTGGCGGCTGGGTGATTGGGTGGATGACGAAGCGGCGATTGAGGCGTGTTGACAGTGACAACGGGACGTGGATTGGCGGCGTAAAAGATTCCTGCCATCGCTACCAACCCCGCAGTTGTTACAATGATTTTCGTTCCGAGGGGGATTTTTTTCATAGTTTAAGTTCTCGGCTTCGGCGGGATAGGTTTATTCACCAGTTAAATTGGTGAGTCAACTAGCTTCTTCGGATTTTTCGGTGTGAAGTTTCCGAAGAAATCTGATTTTTCCCTCGTTCGAGGGACATGCAGTTGGGGGAACATGCAACCCGAACTCTCGCGGATCCTCCTTTTTTGGCAATACGCAGAATTGCGTACGAAAGTGGCTCTTGGGTGGCAGGCGCTCCCACGGCCCGAGGCTCCGACGCTGCGAAGCTGTGCCTGTTGCCTGACGTACAGCGCGCATTTTCTGAAGCGCACCGCCAAAATTCAACAAATATTTGTCTTAGTAGTGTCGTAATCTTTCTTACGCGAAAAATTCAGCCCCGGTACGGCGGCTCTAAAGCTTCAATCGACCGCCAGTTTGCGGCGCGGTTACCGGACAAATGGATTGGTTCTGCGCTCGGTTCCGACTTTTGTCGGCGCGCCGTGGCCGGGAAGAACCGTGACGTCGTCCCCGAGCGGGAATAATTTTCTCCTGATCCCGGTTATGAGCACATCTGTATCGCCGCCGGGCAAATCACCTCGCCCGATGCTGCCGGAGAAAAGGACGTCGCCGCCAATGAGTAATTTATCTTGCCGCAAAAAGAAACAGAGACTTCCCGGGCAATGGCCGGGAATTTCCAGAACTTGGAAATCGTCGCCGAGAAAATTTCGCTTTGGCGTTTCTTCAATCAGAAAATCCGGTTCCACCGGTTCGATCTCGAGTGCGAACCCGAAGCTGCGAAAAAATTCGCGATCGGAAATCATCGGCGCGGTGAGCGGATGACAGCCGATGGGACAACCGAACTGGCGCTTGATCCTGGCAACATCCTGCACATGATCGATGTGCCCGTGCGTGAGGAGCAAAAGTTTGAGATCGGCGTCCAGCGAACGCACCCAATCGCAAGCGCCCTCGGGCGCGTCGAAAAGAATCCAGCCCTCTGGCGCCTGAAGCAGATAGCAATTCGTTTCAAAAATGCCGCCGCAAAAGCTCTGGTAATTCATTGTGATTTACTGTATCCAAGCGCGACTACGGCTGAACGCGAGAGCTTTTACGAATTAATTGAATGTTCACTCGTTTCGATTGTCTGATTCCTACTCACATGGCCGCCTTGTTTCATCATCTTGCGTTTCATCTCGAAATCTGCCAAGGTGGGAAACCGCTTAATTACCGATGAAATCACGTTTCCAAAGAAGCCTGGCGTTGTGCGCCATAGTTTTAGCAGCCGCAACTGCCATCCCGCCGGCAATAGCGAGCTCGAAGGAAACGATCGCGATGTCCGTGGGCCGGCTATTGGAGGAAGGTCACTACACCCGTCAAAGGCTGAACGAAGAAATTTCAAACAAATTCCTGCAGACCTATTTGGAGATGCTCGATTTCAGTCATCTGTTTTTCACTCAGAAAGATGTCGATGAACTGAACGCCAAATACAGCAGCTCGATGGCGGGGGACGTTCTGCTCGGCTCGCTAAAACCGGCTTACGACATTTACTCACTATATACGAAACGCGTTGATGATCGGGTCGCCAAGATAAAAGAGCTGTTGAAGCAGCCGATTGATTTCAAGAGCAATGCGACGGTCGAGATGAGCCGACAAAAATCGGCATGGCCAAAAGATGAAGCGGAAGCCGATCAGCTCTGGCGTGGTCGTATCGCAAACGAGCTGTTGCAGGAGCATTTGAGCGAACATCCGATTGAGCCCGCCCCGCAGCTGGTTACTCGCCGTTACGATCGTCTTGCGCGCACTGTCCACGAACAGGACAAGGACGAGCAAATGAAGCTTTATTTGGATGCGCTCGCCCAGGCATACGACCCGCATTCGGAATATCTGAGCAAGGCCGACATGAAGAATTTCAGCATCAACATGGGGCTCTCGCTCGTGGGCATTGGCGCCATGCTTCGCTCCGAAGATGGTTATGCGAAAATTGAGAGCCTGGTGCCCGGCGGACCTGCGCAGGTCGATGGGCGACTCAAAGTGGGCGATAAGATTACCGCCGTGGCACAGGGTCCGACGGAGTTTGTCGATGTTCGGGAGATGCGTCTCGACAAAGTTGTCGAGATGATCCGTGGGAAAAAAGGCACGCGTGTGCGTTTGCTCGCCATTCCCTCGGATGCCACAGATCCGTCGCGTCGGAAAAATGTGGAGCTCGTGCGCGATGAAATTAAGCTGAAAGATCAGGAAGCCCGCGCCGATATCATCATTAAAAAAGATGAGAACGGCGATCCGATAAAACTCGGCTGGCTCACGCTTCCTTCGTTCTATGCCGACATGGACAAGCACCAGAAGAGCACCACGCGCGATGTGCTGGCGCTGCTCAAACGGCTGAAGAAAGAAAACATCGCCGGCCTGGTTGTGGATCTGCGGCGAAATGGCGGTGGCTCATTGGAAGAAGCCCTCTCGCTTACCGGCTTGTTTTTGAAGTCTGGCCCGATCGTTCAGACGAAAGATTACAATGGTTATATTAGAATTTCGTCTGATCCCGACAACGGCATCTCTTATACTGGTCCGCTCGTAATTTTGAGCAGCCGGCAAAGCGCGTCGGCTAGCGAGATTTTTGCGGCTGCGCTCCAAGACTACGGTCGAGCGGTGATCGTCGGTGACAAAAGTACATTTGGTAAAGGCACCGTGCAGACAATCCTGCCAATCGGCCGGTTCGCTTCGCTCCTGGGAAGCCATTCCGATGAAGATGGCGCATTGAAGTTGACGATCCAAAAATTTTATCGGGTCGCAGGCGGCTCCACGCAACTCCATGGCGTGGCCTCCGATATTGTCCTGCCGAGCTTGAGTGATCTTCCGGAGTTCGGCGAAGGCGCGCTTAAGAATGCGTTGCCCTATGACGAAGTGCCCAAGGCGAAATACACAAAATGGTCCGATACACATTCGCTGTTCATTGATCAATTGCGGCGCCACTCCGAAGAGCGCGTGAAGAACGATCCTGAATTTCACTATGTCATGGAAGACATGGATCGGTTGCGCCACAAGATCGATGAGAATCGAATTTCGCTGAATGAAGATGTGCGAAAGACGGAGCTCGCTGCCGATAAGCTGCGCAAAGAAACGCGTTCAAAAGAGCGCTTGGCGCGTAATCAGGAAGAGCCGCGCATTTATCGGGTGACTCTCGACACAGTTGATAAGCCGAATCTGCAACTGGTCATGTATCCGGGGAAATCGGCCGAGGCGAAAAAGAATGGTGTCGCCCCGAAAGTCGATCCTGAAGCCGCTCCCGATGCGGAGTCGGATTTGGTCGGCAGCGCCGGTTCCGACAGTGGCAACAAAGAACCAGTTGTCGATCCGGAGCGGGACGAGGCATTAAACATCCTCGGTGATCTCGTCGATTTTTCGCGCGGGCCCAAGACGGCCAGTGCTAACCATCAAGCGCCGACGAGCCCGCAATAAATTGGTGGAACTGCAACGTTCGCCTTACCGCCACCAGGGAAATGGAGGCGGTGGCGCAAACCGCGGGTCGAATCGCGGATCTGCAAATCTGTTGCCGCCTCGCATGAACGGGGATTGCCATTGTCGCGTATAACTTCCGGTTGGGGTCCGGCCAAAAACGGTGACCGGAGTTCCGACACCGACGGAATTGAAGAAGGCGATTGCTAACTGTTCCGGCATGCGAACGCAGCCATGCGACGCGGGATAGCCCGGCAAGTATCCGGCATGCATTCCATCCGCTCCGTTAAACCGCATGAAATAACTCATCGGCGCGGGGATAAATTTTCCTCCACGCGGGACTGCCATATCGGCGTCGGCGTCCGCCACAATGGTGTTCCCGCGCGCATCGACAATTTTGCCGTACATGCTTGAATAATGCGTTCTTTCCTTCTCAATCACTTTGAACTCGCCTCGTTGGGTGAGATGCCCGTAACGGCCGCTGGAGATCGGCGAGGCCAATACGGGCCGCCCATCTTGAAGGAGATACGCTTTCTGTTGCTGCAAATCGATCTCGACCGAAGTTTCAGCGTGCAACAGAGCGGTCGCGCAGACAAAGATTGTGAACCCAAAGACGACCCTCACACTGCGTTTAACCCGCGCGATGCGCGAAAGTAGCGAGCGGCACTTTTCTATGGACACTGACATCCTGCTAACTGCTCATTGGTGTTGACTGAGCTGGTAGTGGTACCGCCGGGTGCCACGATGGCGGTGTTGTCCACCGCTGACCCGTAGAACCACCGCCGGGCCACGTTCAGGTGCGGCCCGCTGCTCCAACTGTTGCTTACGGGGTCGTAGATTTGCGTAATGTTGCGCACGGTGGGGTATCCGCCTCCGTAGAGGTAAAGTTTCCCACAGAAAACCGTGCTGCCAGGCCCATTCACTGCCGTTGGCACATTCGCCCCGGTCGCCCAAGCGTTGCTCGCGATATCGTAGATGTACAGCGTGTTCAATTCGCCAGTGACGTTGCTGCCGCTGGCAATGTATAACTTGCCATCGATGGCGCCGAACCCGGGCAGAGCAAGCGCCTGTGGCAGCGGCGCAAGCGTGCTCCAGGTATTCGCGGCAATGTTATAGGCGTAGAGCGTGTTTACCAGTGTGCTGCCATTATAGCCGCCGGCCACGTAGATCTTCCCGTTCCACAGCACCGTGGCCTGGTCGCCCAAGGCGGCCGGCATAGGCGCGCCGGTGGTCCAAGTATTCGTGGCGATGTTATAAATACGCGTAACATTGGTTGGGAGACCAGAGCTGACAAATCCACCCATGTTATAGATCTTACCGCTGTTGAACACGGCCTCTGACAGGAAGTGCTGGTCAGGCGAGGGAGCCAGGTTTGTCCACGTATTGGTTGCAGGATTATAACGTAGCAGCTCGTTGTGCAGAGCAGTACCGTCGTAGCCGCCTCCGCAATACACATAGGTGCCATCGCTTACGGCAAAGAGGCCCCGGGCGTTATACGGTACAGGCGCTCTGTTAACCCAGCTACATGCCGCCGCGGTCGTGAACGTCCTGTCGCCCCCGTGAGTGGTCCCGGCACTGTTTGTAGCCACGATGCGAAAGTGATAGGTGGTGCTCGCATTTAAGCCGGTGATGTTCGCACTAACATTCTGATAAGTGTTCCCAGTCTTGGTCTGGGAAGCGGTTGTGGATCCATAGCTGGTGGTGGTCCCGTACTGAAACTGAACGCTCGTACTCAAGCCGTGCGGATCGACCGTGCCGTTGAGTGTAGCGGAAGAATTCAAGACATTAGTCGCGGGATTAGTCGTAACAATCGCAGGCCCGGTCAGGCTAAGCGTGGTAAAGGTCGTGTCGCTCCCGTGAGTAGTCCCGGAACTGTTGGTGGCCACGAT
>QHMS01000158.1 GCA_003217895.1 Verrucomicrobiota bacterium | reverse complement strand
GAATGGCGGCGCCAAAATGTCGCCCGGCTTTACGCTCAGGACCTCCAGAACGGAATCCGCCGGGGCGACCACCTGCATTTCTGCTAACTGCGCATCCATATCGGCCAGTTGCGCGCGCGCCTGCGCGACACGCATTTTCGCGGCCGCTACGTTTTTCTCCTGCGATTTCGACGCGCTGTCGGCACGCTCAGCATCACTTGGAGATACGACTTTACGTTTCAGCAGATCTTGTTGACGCCGGGCATCGTCGCGCAAGAATTGCAACTGCGCTTCCTGCGCGTCTGCGTCGTGAATTGCCGTATCGATCTGCGCAACGGCAAGGTCGCGACGTGCGCGCAATTCCGAGGCATCCAGTTGCATAATTACCTGGCCTTCGTGCAAGCGATCGCCTTCTCGCGCGAAAATTTTCTCCACACGCCCGCTGAAGCGCGGGCCCACATGCGCTTCGTCCACTTCGATGGTTCCCGAAACCGCGTTGCCACGATTCCCGCAGCCAGTGAACAAGAAAAGCAACGCCAAAACGCCCGCTACGCGCATCGAGTCGGAATGAATTCGCGCGCCCGGATTATTTCGAGGCTGCTGATTTTTCCTAACGAACGACGTATTCACGCTTTCCGTCCCTTCGATGTCAGCGCGCCTTCGAGAACAATCTTCAGGATCCCGGTGTATCCTTCTTTCGGCATCATCCGAAGCTCCTCCATCTTTGCCGGATTCATGATTGATTGAACCATCGCCAGTAAAATTTCGATGATCAGCTTGGCGGGAACATCCTTGCGCACCATTCCCGCCCGTTGGCCCTGGACAAAAACTTTTCCGATGTAGCGCTGAATTAGTGCAGCCCGACGGCGTTCGACCAGCTTGAAAGCTTCGGGTGCTTTCTGGCGCATATCGCGCACGAACGGCGGCTTAATCTCATCCAATTCGCGGCGAATACCGGCCAACAACTCGCGCAAAGTCGCTAAGAAATCGTGCGGGTGCCCGCGCGTAACTTCCTTCAGCGTCACTTCGACGCCTGCCAATTTATTGGCCAGCACAGCCTCCAGCAGATCGAACTTGCCCGGAAAATGCGCGTAGAGCGTTTTCTTGCTAATGCCCAGCTCCTGCGCCAGGTCGTCCATGGTCACACTGCGAAATCCGTGACTGAAAAAGTGGAGTCGCGCAGCATCGACGATTCGCTGCCGGTTCGGATCGCGCTTTCGGCTTCGGGGCCGCGGCTTGTGCGCCGGTTTCATATCCGCAGTAGTCTTAGCACATTGCGGAAACTAATCCAGTATATTTAGTTTCCAGCGTCCCGACCCGTCCGCCAGCTCGTGTCCTTAGGTCAGTCCTCCGAATTTAAATGGCTAACACGCTGCCGCTCGCCTTCCTGTTGCTTGAACCGACATAGTTCGATCGACAACCCGATAAAGAGCAAGAGCGTGGCAAAAAATGTATTGCCGTAAAGCTGCGCGCCGCGCGGGAACATCAAGCCGAGAGCGAGCAGCGAGAGCGCTGGCAAGCCCCACCACAAAATGGCAGAGCCTTTTCCAGCGAGCACTTGTTGCGTTGCTACTGCAAACGGCAGCATGAGCCAGCAAAAGAAATAGCTGAACGAAAGCGGCGTGATCATCAACATCAGCAAAACGAGCAGCGCGAACTCGATCGCATCGCTCTCCGGGGTCCGCATATCACGCCGGGGCATCACCGCAATAAAGATGCTGCCTAGCGCCAGCGCGATGCTGGCGACAATTATGTTGACGACGGGGAAGCTCAGGTTCGCGAAGTTCACGTAAACCGGCTGATCCGGAGCAGAAGCAGCGTCCGCATCGACGCGGCGAAGCAAGCGATTGCTAACGCCAACGAGAGATTGATTTTTCCATGTGTAACTGCGCTTCGGACGCTGCGCTACACCGGCTTCGCTGTATTTCAACATTCCGGCGCTCCACTTCTCGAGATCGCGCCAAGCCCGCTCAAATCCTCGAAACGGCGCGGGTAGAATGAGCAGTAAAAATACCAGTGCCACCACGAGGCCCGCTGCCGCTGTCCAGTATCGCCGGTAAAGCAGATAAACGATCGCAATTACCGGAAAAGCCTTGATGGCCGCGGCAATCGCAATCAGGGGGCCGGCGATTATCTCGCGTTCTGCGCGCAGCGCGACAAAAGCGCCAAGCATTAGTGCAAGCAAAACAAGGTTCGGCTGACCCAGATGATAAGTAGACCAAATATAGACGATTACCAGCAGGCTCGGGACGACATATGCCCACAGATTCGTTGTGCGCTGGTCGCCTGTAGCGAGAGTGGCAGTCATCTTCGCGCTGCAAAACCAGGCGACCGAGTTGATCGCAACCAGAAGAAAAATCAGTCCTCCCTGGCCAAGCAGGCTCGCGCACGCAAGGAAAAGTGCGCAGGGCAACGGATACATGAAATCGTACTTCCCCGAGCGAAAGAAATAAATTTCATCTCCAGCGAGCACCTGTTTGCCGGTGTCGTACCAGAGCTTGTAATCAAACAGGTGGCCGCCGCGAAAGTAATGCAACAGCGGCAGTACGGAAAACACAGCCGCCGTGGCGATAAAGAGCGTCAGTAACGCGCGAATTCGAAGTCGGTTCTTGAATCGGTCGTTAAAGTCCCACGACCTTGCTACGGCTTGGGAATCCTCACCTCTGTCATGTTGAGCGAAGCGAAACATCTCTGATTACTTTGGATAGGTTCGACCTCAAGAAAACTGAGATTCTTCGCTTCGCTCAGAATGACAAGCAAGGCGTCGCAGGCTTTGCCGTCATTGGGCAGAAGACTTGTGAATCACGGTCTGCGCGATCGGCGGACGCGCTGCAATGGTGAAAATGTCCGCCAGATACATTTGCAACGGATCGGCGACGCGTTCGCCTAACTTGAATGCCGGCACCGGTGAGGTCGGCGAAATCAGCGCATCGACCTTCTCGAACGCACGGGCGAAATCACGCCGGACCAGCTCACGCACTTTTTGAGCACGCAAATAATACGCATCGTAATAGCCAGAGCTCAAAACATAGGTGCCAAGAATGATGCGCCGTTTCACTTCCGAGCCGAAACCCTCCCCGCGAGTGCGGCCATAAAGATCGAGCACGTCTCTGGGATTTTTCGCTCGATATCCATAACGAACCCCGTCGAAGCGAGCCAGGTTTGCCGAGGCTTCCGCCGTAGCCAGAACGTAATAGACCGCGATTGCGTATTCAGTAGTGGGCAATGAGACCTCAATAATCTCAGCGCCTAACGAATTCATCTGGTTCACCGCGGCATTGATCGCAGCTTTGACCTGCGCATCAATTCCCTCGATCAGATATTCCTTGGGCAAACCCAATCGGACGCCGCGCAAATCGTTTCCGAGCTTTGCGGCGTAGTCAGGCACCGGCTCATTGAGAGCCGTCGTGTCTTGCGAATCATGACCTGCGATCGCGTTCATGATCAGCGCGGAATCGCGAACGGTTTTCGTTAACGGCCCAATTTGATCGAGCGACGATGCAAACGCGACCAGGCCGAAGCGCGAAACTCGTCCATAGGTCGGTTTGAAGCCGACGACGCCCGAAAGGGCAGCCGGTTGCCGAACCGAACCACCGGTATCGCTGCCTAACGCGCCGAACGCTGCGTCCGCGGCAACGGCTGCTGCCGAACCGCCACTGGAGCCTCCGGGCACGCGCGACAAGTCCCACGGATTGCGCGTCGTTTTCATCGCGGAATTTTCGGTGGACGACCCCATGGCAAACTCGTCCAGGTTGGTTTTGCCAAAGGGAATCGCACCCGCCGTACGCAATTTCCGAATCACAGTTGCGTTGTAGGTGGCGCGATAACCCTGCAAAGCCTTGGACGCGCACGTGCACGGCTGACCCATCACGTTAATGATGTCTTTGATCGCAACTGGGACGCCGCCCAGCGGAAGATCGACATTCGCTTTGTCCGCCTCCTTCGCAGCGGCTTCCGTGTCGAGCGAGAGATAAGCGCCGATCTCTGAATCAACTGCTTCAATGCGCGCTCGCAAGGAATCGATTACTTCGCGTGGGGAGACTTCGCGGCGACGCAAGAGCAATTGCAGATCGGCGATGCTCAACGCCGGCAAATCTGTCCCTGTCATTCCACCACTTTCGGAACGATAAAAAGGCCGTTCGCCTTTCGAGGCGCATTGCTCAAGGCTTGCTCCGCTGTGAACCAGTCACGCGGCGTGTCCTCGCGGAAGTCGTTAAAATTTGGGAACGCATGCGCGGCAGGCTCCACATGGCTTATGTCTGCCTGACGAAGTTTTTCGACGTATTGCAGCACATCATGCAACTGCTTTTGAAAAACTTTCGCCTCGGCTTCAGTCAGGTTTATGCGCGCCAGCCTTGCAACGTATGCGACATCGAGGTCGGAAGTTTTAGCCATAATCCGCGTTCAAGAATGCAGATGGCTGATGAGCAACATGACTGCGGCTGCAAGCGCAATCAAAAGAAGAAGAAAAACGATCCGGCCTTCTCGGCGTTCTTTGCGCAGCGAACGAGGTCGTCGGGCGGGTCGGCTTCCCTCGAAGGACTGTGTGCCGTCCAGCGCGAGCGAGACCTGAAATCGTTTCTCGCTCTTGCTGCCTGTCATGCCTTGTTGTACTTGCGCCCGAGTTCTGTTTTCCGGAGTTGGTCGTCCTTTTGTAACCATGCGCCCGAGCTGGTCGAGTTTGTCCCGCAGCTCCGCTTCCTGTCGTGCTATCTCTTCTTGCTTGTGGCGAAGCGGCGGGCTCGATTTGCGCGGACGCCGAAACATCGCCATCACTTACTCGCCATCCAAAAGAAAATAAGAAGGGCGATCGCGCCGAAAATAATCAGCGGCAGGGTGAGTGCGAGACCGATCTGCAACCACTGAAAAAACGAGCGGCCATTGCCGCTTTGATGCGCATCGGTCGTCGCGTCCGGCAACGATGCCTCGCCAGTGGCGGCCTCGGCTGCTTGCAACCTGCTGCGTTGGTCGCTGTACTCCGTGCGCGCGTCGTCCACCGTGCTCAACGCACGGCTCAGTTCCTTGTGCAAATCTGACGGATTCCAGCTTCTAGGGTCGATCGCCTCAATCAACTCCAAATGTTGCGCAAAACTTTCCCGAGCTAACCGGACTTGCTCCAGCCGATTTTGTGCACTGTACGCTTCACGTTCCAGCACAACCAGAGCGCGCGTCAGCTTATCGGTCATTTCCGCCCGGCCATGTTCCAATTCCTCCTGACGCCGGCTTAATTCTTCCAGCTCGCGTTTTTGCTTTTCGATCTGTTCCTGCTGGCGCTTGAGCTGCAGCAGTTGATCCTGCGCCCTTTGCACCTGCGAGTCCAAATGCTCAGCAGAGAGTGCTTCGTCGTCGTTCAACTCGAGCATTTGTTCAAACGGTCGATCTTTTTCTGGCATGACAAATCGCGACGCCGTCCGGGCTCGCCGTAGCGGATATTAAGTGGCTCATTTAAGAATTCCAGAGATTTCCGTCAATGAGGCGCGAAATTTTTTCCCTGAGCAATTGACTAAGCACCAAATTTCAACATCCAACTTCCAAAGAAGATCCAATCATCAAACTCCAAATCGCTTGGGGCCATTTCAGATTGGAGTCTTGAAGTTTCACTGGATGTTGGAGCTTGGGATTTGGAATTTCAGCGTCAGCGCCCCGGCATCATCTCCAGTAAAAAACCCCTCAAATATTCTGTTTCAGGAATTGCAGACAGAACCGGATGATCAGGTGCCTGTTCGAACCGGCGCAGTCGTCGTGTGGAACACCGGGCATCCACAAGCGCATCCGTGATCGTTTCGGACAATGCGGCGTCGCTCACGTGATGCGAACATGAAAAAGTCGTCAGCAACCCATCTTTCGATAGAAGCCTGAAGGCGCGCATGTGTAATTCCCGATAACCGCGCAACGCGTCGCGCAGTCCGCTCCTCGTCCTTGTAAACGACGGCGGATCGAGAATAATCAGATCGTACTGCGCCCCCGCTTTCTCAGCCGCGCGCAGGAACTGAAAGACGTCTTGCTCGACCCAAAGCGTTTTCAGCTCGTTGTGGGCGCCGTTTCGTTTCGCGGCGGCGATGTTCTCGGCACTCTCTTCAACGCCAGTCACATCCGCGGCGCCGGCACGCGCACACGTCAGCGCAAAGGCTCCCTGGTTTGTGAAGCAATCGAGCACGCGCCGGTTGCGCGCGTATCCCGCGACGATGCCGTAGTTACGTTTTTGGTCGAGATAGAAGCCGGTCTTTTGGCCGTGCAAAAGATCGAGCTCAAGCTTTACGCCTTCAATTTCGATCACGGTCTGCGAAGCAGTTCCGTGCAACACGCCTTTATGTAATTCCAATCCCTCTGCTTTGCGCACCGGCGCATCGTTTCGTTCGATGATGCTGATGTCGCCGAATAGCTCGGCGATCGCGGCCGTGATCAAATCTTTTCGTATGTCCATCGCCCGCGTCAGAGTTTGCAAAACCAAATAGTCGCCGTAGCGATCAATGATCACGCCGGGAAGACTGTCGCTTTCACTCCAAACGACGCGACGCAGTTGTGGATCGACGCCTCGCCGGTCGCGATACTCGGAAGCTTGCGCGATGCGGCGCCGGAAGAAATCGAGGTCGAGATCCTGGCGGCGGCGAGAGAAACGACGCGCCATGATTTGCGATTTCGAATTGTAAATGGCGCTGCCGATCAGGCGATCCTTACCGTCTTTGAGTGAGATCACATCGCCGTCCGCAGGATTTCCAAAAACCTTCAGGACTTCACTGGAAAACACCCAATCGTGTCCGTGCAAAATTCGCGCCCGCGGTTTGACAACGATTCCGGCCATAGAAGCAACTCAACCTTCAACGTCCAACGCTCAACGTCCAACACTCAACAAATGTGATTCTGAATTGGACGTTGAAAGTTGAGCGTTGAGCGTTGAGCGTTTGCCCATGCAAACCGCTGCACAGTCTTTCGTCGATCTTCCAGGAATCCAAAAGCTGCGCAGCGGGAAAGTGCGCGAAGTCTTTGATCTCGGCCAGACGCTCCTCTTTGTCGCCACGGATCGCATCTCGGCCTTTGACGTGATCCTGCCCGACCCCATTCCACACAAGGGCGCAGTGCTCAACCAAATTTCCGCGTTCTGGTTCAAGCGATTCGACGACATCAAGAATCACTTTGTCACGGCGGATGCCGAGCAGTTCCCAGAGGAATTGCAGCAGTTCCGCGAGCAGCTGGCTGGACGTTCGATGATCGTAAAGAAAACTAAACCGTTGCCAGTAGAATGCGTCGTGCGCGGTTATCTCGCCGGTTCCGGTTGGAAAGAGTATCAGGAATCGCAGAGCGTTTGCGGCATTAAGCTGCCAGCCGGACTAAAACAGGCGTCGCAACTGCCTGAGTCAATCTTCACGCCGGCGACGAAAGCAGAAGAAGGTCATGATGAGAACATCGACATGAACCGGTGCGCCACGATTCTCGGCGAAGAACTCGCCGATCGGGTGAAAGCGCTAAGCTTGGAAATTTATTCGCGTGGTCGCGATCACGCCGCGCAGCGGGGGATCATCGTTGCAGATACGAAATTTGAATTTGGCATGGTGGATGGCGATTTGCTTTTGATCGACGAGTGCCTCACGCCGGATTCATCGCGCTTCTGGCCAAAGGACCAGTACGTCGTCGGACAGAGTCCACCCAGTTTCGACAAACAATTCGTGCGCGACTATCTGGAGACGCTCGACTGGGATAAGACTCCGCCGGCCCCGCGCCTCCCAAAGAATGTAATCGAGAAAACTTCCGCGAAATATCTCGAAGCATTTCGCCGCCTGACAGGTAGCGAACTCGCAACCGCCTAGGCAATCCCATAAAGTGGAGGTGCCATGTTGATCCCGCAGTTGCGGGAGAAACATCTCTGCGTATTTCCGCTGGTGAGCCTCGATTTGATCTGAGATTCTTCTCCCGCAACCGCGGGATCACAATGACATATGAGCCGGCCCGACATTCTGTTCATCATGACCGACCAGCAGCGGTTCGATACCATCGCTGCGCTCGGTAACTCGCATATTTATACTCCGAATCTCGATCGCTTAGTGCGCAGGGGAGTCACGTTTTCAAACGCATATGCCACGTGCCCGGTCTGCGTCGCCGCTCGCTATACGATCCGAACAGGGTGCGAGCCGCCGACGACCCGCGTCTTCAGCAATGCAAAGGCAGATCCTGTGGCTGGCCAAGCCAAAGAAATGGAAGCGCGTTGTGGACCGTATCTCGCTCGGGTGATGTCGCGCCTCGGATACCGCACGTTTGGAATCGGAAAATTCCACACTTATCCATGGGATGAAGACGTCGGTTACCAAACGCTCTGGCGCAGTGAAGAAACGTACCATCCGCCTGCGCGCGAAGGCGATGATTATGGTTCATGGCTCGCTCGCGAGCATCCAGAATTCGATTTCCTGGAGCAACAAATGGGGGAACGCAGCGAAATGTATTACATTCCACAGCGCAGCCCGCTCCCAGCGGAGTTGGGCGCGGAGTGGTGGGTGGCCGATCGCGCGGTAGAAGAGATCTCAAAGTCAGATGATTCGCGCCCGTTTTTTGGATTCGTATCGTTGATGGGGCCACATCCTCCGCTCGCTCCGCCGATTCCTTTCAATCGAATGTACAACCCGGATCGAATGCCCGACCTCGTTCTCGGCAACGTCGAGGAAGACCACCAGGATGAAGAGATTCCCTACATGCGACATGCCATTTGGGCAGACGCGATCAATCCGGAGCTGGCGAAAATCGTGAAGGCGCGGTATTACGGCGAAATCACTTACCTCGATCATTGTCTTGAGCGAATCCTTGATGCAATCGAAGCACGGCCGAACTCCGAGAAGGTCCTTATCTGTTTTTTTTCCGACCACGGCGATCTTTTGGGTGACCATCACGGCTGGCAGAAACAAAACTTCTTTGAGGCCTCTTGCCGAGTTCCTTTCCTCCTGAGCTGGCCAGCAACGCTACGAGCCGGAACTGTCCGGAATGAACTGATCAGCCTGGCAGATCTTTTTGGAATTGCCACACAGGCTGCGGGGGCGTGCGAACTGCGCGAAGGAGTGGATGTTCTAAAAACGCTCCAAGGTGAATCCGCGCCGCGAGAATATCTTATCGGTACGGTTGAAGTGCCTGGCTCCCAGGATTTCAAAGTCATGGTTGTGACCGATGAGTGGAAATACATTTTCATGGCCAACGGCGCTCGCGAACAACTCTTCAATCGCAAACGCGATCCCAATGAGTTGTTGAACTGCATTAGTTCATCTTCCGGAATCAGAAATGACTTTAATGCTCTCGCCGTGAAAGCGTGTCGGACACCGGGCGCAATGGACGCGCTCGACGGCGATAAACTTCGCGTATTTCCTTTCCGTAAACGAAAGCCAACACGCATCTATCAGTTCGACCGGTCGCGCGGCGTTCTTGGATTTCCCGAAAAGCCAGAAGACGCTCTAAAGGATTTCGACTGGGCCACTCCGAAACGAGTGAAGTGACATGAAAGTGCCTTCAAATGATCGCGAGAATCTTGGCTTGGGACTGAAGCCGGGCGATCCGCACTATCGCGCGTATGTCGGTCCTCCACAGGACTACGATTTGATCGCGGCAATGACGTTCAATCTTCTCACTACGCATTCCGTACCTGAATCGAGGAAAATACTTCGGCATCGAGCCTGCCGAATGGCTCGTGGCAGAGGGAATCAGGCAGGAACTCGGCGAAACAGTCGTTCAAACTAAACGTCCGACATTTTTCTTTTCCGATTCCCCCGAGACCGTTGTGCACGCAAAAGTCTCATTCGATTTCGCGCTGGCTCAATCGATCTTCAGTCATTGCGGGCTGGATCTGATCAGGGGTTGGTTGGCCGCGGTTTCGCGGTCACTGGCCGATGATGGAGGTTTGGTTGCCACGTTTCTGCCCAGCGATGAGGACTCGCCGCGATCAGGGTGGGTGTATCCCGACTGTGTAAGCTACCGGCCAGCCACATTGGAACGCGCAGCCGCGGATGCGAACTTGCGATTTGAAATTTTGGATTGGAAACATCCCCGGCAGACCTGGGCACTTTTTGCCGCGCCAAAGTTTGATTCAACATGGTTCAAGAATCAGCCTCTCACTTGGAACACGGGACTCGAAAGAACGATGGGCCAAAGCATCAGCCGATAAAACATTCGTGAGCGACGAAGAGATTTTTGCCACACCACTCAAGGTGGAAAACGTCGCCGATTGTTACTTTTATCACACCATGGAACTACCGGGCCATGGAGTGATAGAGGGACGGGATTGGGATTTGCGTGGCGGCGTGGATGAGTACCTCGGCAAAGTTGATTTCGCCGATCAACGTGTTTTGGAAATTGGTCCTGCTAGCGGTTTTCTTACTTTCGAGATGGAAAAGCGCTGCGCCGACGTGGTCTCAGTCGAGGTCACAGCCGAGCACGGCTGGGATTTTGTTCCGTATCCGGCTGCGCGATTGGAAGAGGTTTTCGGCCCACGTCGAATCGTAATGCAACAGTTGAAGAACTCGTACTGGTTCAGTCACGCCGCGCACAATTCAAAAGCCAAAGTGTATTACGGGGATGTTTACAATTTGCCTGCTGCCCTCGGACAATTCGATATTGCGATCATGGGCTCGGTACTCCTACACTGCCGCGACCCGCTCCGGATCGTTGAGCAATGCGGGAAAATAGCGAGCTTGCTCATTATCACAGATATGTTCTATCCGGAGTTGGAACGAGCGCCTGTCTGCCGTCTCGCGCCCACTCCACAGAATTTTCTCTGGCATACCTGG
>QHMS01000157.1:610-6692 GCA_003217895.1 Verrucomicrobiota bacterium | reverse complement strand
GATGCTGGTTGATGTCCACCTGCGTGCCGTGAGTAATCACTTCGCTCGGCTGGCCGCGACCAGCGGCGGGCGTCGTCGCCTGGTTGACTGTTTGTTGCGCAGAGTATGCAGCGGCATTCGCCGCATTGTAACGAAAGCGTTCCTGGTCGTCTTTAGGCAGCTCGATAAAGTAAACCTTCGCGATGCCCGCGTTGGTTCTCAGCACAATGCCGTCGGGTTCAACCCGGCTAACGGTGGCGTCTTTGTATTCTCTCCCGTTAATCAATCTGAAGTCGTCGGCGAGAGCGACTGACGCAGAACATAAGATCACAGAGGTGAAAATCTTCGTGTTTACTGCAAAGAATCGCGCGCAAGATCGCTCCATGACCATGTGTTACCCCGAAACTCTTGGCGGGTTACCAAGTGTTATCAAGACAAAACAAGATGCTCTTACTCCACACGCGCCGTGAGCAATCTCCTTCTTGCTCGCGCGCTGGGCGTGTGGCAGAAGCCATGCAATGAATCCGAAGCATTTCTTCGGGGAACTGAAGCGCCGCAACGTTTACAAAGTCGCGGTCGCTTACATCGTCGCTGCCTGGGCGCTGGCCCAGGGAATCGCGCAGGTCTTTCCTGTGTTCGACATTCCGAACTGGATCATTCGCCTGATCGTTGTCTTAATTGTCATCGGGTTTCCCATCGCGCTCATCTCCGCGTGGGCGTTCGAGATCACTCCTGAAGGAATCAAACGCACTGAAGAGGCCGACGCCATGCCGCAATCGGCGCGGCCAAGCAATCGCACCTGGATTTACATCGTTGTTGTCGGCGCCGCTATCTCGCTGTCGTTATTTTTCCTCGGGCGCTACACTGCGGGAAATCGAATAACGTCGGGCGATAGGAAATCGATCGCCGTCCTGCCGTTCGCGAGCTTGAGCCAAGACAAGAACGACGCCTATTTCGCCGATGGCGTCCAGGACCAGATCCTGACGAATCTCGCCAAGGTCTCCGATTTAAAAGTGATCAGCCACACCAGTGTGCGCCAATACAAGACCGGGGCCGAACGCAACGTGCGCGAAATTGGGCAACAGCTCGGCGTCGCTTACATCATGGAAGGCTCTGTTCAACGCGTCCGGGATCGTCTTCGCATCAACGCGCAGCTGATCGACGCGCGCACTGACACGCATATATGGGCCGAGACTTACGATCGCACCGCGGCCGATTTGTTCGCCATCCAAAGTGAGCTCGCGCAGTCGATCGTCACGCAGTTGAAGGCCAAACTTTCGCCGCAACAGAAAGCGGAGATCGAAGAGCGCCCGACTCAGGATCTGGATGCGTTCGAGCTTTACCTTCAGGCCAAAACAATCGTCGATAGTTACCTTAATGCCACGGACGTGCGAGCGGCGATGCTACAGGCGTTGAAGTCCCTCGACGATGCGATCAAACGCGACCCGAACTTCGTCTCCGCATATTGTTACGCCGCGCGCGCGAACGATCTGCTTTTCTTTTTCGACCTCGATCCAACGCCTGACCGGATTTCTCTCGCCGAAGCTGCGGTGAACACAGCGCTTCGTCTCCGCCCCGACTCGGCTGAAGCGCATTTTGCCCAGGCCGATTATTACTTCCGGTGTCTGCGCGACTACGATCGCGCACAGGAAGAACTCGCGATAGCGCGTCCGGGTCTGCCGAACAGCACACCGTTCTTTATTCTCTCCGGTTATACCAATCGCCGTCGCAACCATTTTGCCGACGCCGAACGCGATTTCTCCACCGCTTTCGCACTCGATCCGCGGAATCCGAATGCCTACAATCTTCTGGCCGACACATACGTGCTGCAACGCCGGTTTCCCGAAGCAGTCCACGTCTATGACAATGTGCTCGCTGCCGGCGAGGACGTCCCAATCGTCCGGTTCCGGCGCGCCAACTGCGTATTGAACGGAACCGGCAACACTGGACCGATGCGCGATATCCTCATGAAATCCCCCGAGATGGAATTTGCCGGTAGCCAAACGCCGGTCCGCTCCTGGATGGCGATGCTCGATGGCAACTACGCCGAAGCGGAACGCGTCCTGGTCGCGTCGCCTCGAGAAGATTTTCAAGACGTCGACCTTAGCTTTTATTTTCCGAAAAGCTGGTACCAGGCGATGGTCTCGCGCGCGAAAGGCGATTCAGCGCGTGCAACAGCTGCCCTTCGCGAGTGTCGCGAAATCCTGGCGCAACGCTTGATGGTCAAACCGGAACACGCGCGAAGGATTGCTGTCCTCGCTCAAGTCGATGCGGGATTGGGCGAGAAAGATCTGGCTATCCGCGAAGCGCAACACGCAATCGATCTGATGCCGATTTCCAAAGATATTTATGATGGCGCGCTGGTCCTGGAAGGTCTCGCCCAGGTTTACACTTGGACCGGCGACCGCGATCGCGCGATCGAGTTAGTGCAGAAACTCGTGACGATGCCCAGCTACATCAACTACGCACGTCTCAAATTACACCCGCTCTGGAGCCCTCTTCGAGGCGATCCCCGCTTCGAAAAAATCGTTGCTTCTCTCGCGCCGAAGTGAGCTCGGGCGTCGCTATCTTAAATACCCAGCGCGGACAGCAGCGTGGAATATCGGTTCACAAATGCGGCCAAATCCGGATGAGAGGCTTCGAACTTTTCAACGGATTCCTTTAGTTCGCGCACGGCTCTCTCGACACGTTCCGGGCGTTTGTGTTCCCGAGCTGCTATCTGCACCGAAGCTTCGACAGACTGGCCGATGCTCTGAGCGTCCTCCGGATGCGTTTCCGCAACTTTGGCGATCGCCGGTTTGAGGTTCGCGAGTATCTCCAGCAGCTCCGCCTTCTTCTCGGCCGGAATATGATCGGCTGCGTCAACTGCTGATTTGATTTTCTCAATCCGTTCGTCGGTCATCTCACAGCTACCATCGCCTCCAACCCTCGCTTATCAATCGGCATTCCACTTCAGCGTGCCGCGCCGAATTCCAGTCGACGCGCCATTGTTCGGCCATGATAATGCGGGATCGTGTTGAAAACATTACTCCACTTTGTTGTCGTAAGTTTTGGCAGCACGTTGCTCCCGCTGGTTTGTTCTGGTGAAAGCTTCACCGTCGAGCAGGTGCTGAGTGCGCCATTCCCGTACGGCCTAACGAGCGCGTCGCATGCGCCGCGCGTGGCATGGGGGTTCGACAACAAAGGCGAGCGCAACATCTGGATCGCAGACGCGCCGGAGTTCGTTCCGGGACAGGTCACGCACTACAAAGGCGATGATGGGCAGCCGATCGCGAGCTTGCGGCTGACGCCAGATGGCAAAACGGTCGTGTACGCGCGCGGCAGCGAGCTTAACAAGCAAGGCGCATCGGCAAATCCGCAAAGCCGAACTAAAATGCCCAGGCAGCAGGCGTGGGCGGCAAATGTGAGCGGTGGTGAGCCGCGTTTGCTCGGCGATGTCGGCTGCAATGAGGAAGAGTGCGAGGACCTGCAGGTTTCGCCGGACGGGAAGGAAGTTGTTTGGCCGGCTAAGAAGCATCTCTGGATCGCGCCCATCGCTGGCAAGAAAAAGGCGGAGCAGCTCGAGGAGTTAGCAGGCGAAAGCGACACACCGCGCTGGTCGCCAGACGGAAAGCGGATCGCGTTTCGCTCGAACCGCAAGGACCACTCGTTCGTCGCGGTGCTCGAGCTGGCGACGAAGAAGATTACTTATCTCGCGCCGACGACGAATCGTGATGCCGATCCAGTTTGGTCACCGGACAGCAAACAGGTCGTGTTTATTCGCCAGCCCGGAGTCGAACTCAAACGGCCGCTCATTCCTGAGTTCCCGCGACCGTGGGCGCTTTGGATTGCAGACGCGCAAAGCGGCGAAGGCCGCGAGCTATTTCACAGCGGCAATGCGATGGAAGATTCGCTGCCGTTGTTTGCGTTTCAATCGCTGCAATTCACGAATGCAGGCCGCATCATCTTCGCGAGCGAGAAAGATGGGCGGAATCATCTCTACTCAATCGCCGCTACCGGTGGAGCTCCTCAGCTCCTCACGCCGGGCGATTTTGATGTGGAAGACGTGGCGTTGAGCGCAGACAAGCGCAGTATTCTTTACACTTCGAATCAGAACGACGTCGATCGCCGGCATATCTGGCGCGTCGGCGCGACGGGCGGCGACCCGGAAGCGCTCACCCGCGGTGAGACAATCGAGTGGAGCCCGGTCGAGACGAGCGATGGAAAAACGCTGTTGTGTCTCGGCTCAACCGCGACTTCGCCCGCTACGCCTTATCGCGTCACGAGCAACGGGCGCGAGTCGATCGCGAAGAATATACTGCCGGCTAATTTCCCGGCGGCGCAGTTAGTCACGCCAAAACAGGTGGTGTTTAAAAGCGAGGACGGCCTCGAAATTCACGGCCAACTGTTCACGCCCAAAAACCAGAACCAACGCGGGCCCGCGCTCATTTTCACGCACGGCGGACCGATCCGGCAGATGATGCTCGGCTTTCATTACATGCAGTATTACCACAACGCCTATGCGATGAATCAATATCTGGCGAGCAGAGGCTACACCGTGCTCTCGGTGAATTACCGGCTCGGCATCATGTACGGGAGAAAATTTCGCGAGCCGCCAAAATCGGTATGGCGCGGCGCATCTGAATACCAGGACGTGATCGCCGGCGCGAAATTTTTGCAAACACTCGACAACGTCGATGCGCAACGGATCGGTCTCTGGGGCGGATCCTATGGCGGGTTCCTTACCGCCATGGGTCTCGCGCGCAACTCCGATATTTTCAAAGCTGGCGTCGATTTCCATGGCGTGCACGATTGGGCGGATTTCCTGCCGATGTGGGCAGAGAATCCCGAGACTGCGCCGGACGTAAAAGAAGCGCGCGAGCTCGCCTTCAAATCATCGCCAGTCGCAAGCATCGCGAACTGGCGCTCGCCCGTGCTGCTGATCCACGGCGACGACGACCGCAACGTGCCGATCCAGCAAACCACCGATCTGGTCGAGAAACTGCGCGCCCAAAACGTCGCGTTCGAAGAGCTAATCATCCCCGATGAAATTCACGACCTGCTTCGTTGGAGCGATTGGGTCCGCGCGTACCGCGCCACCGCCGAATTCTTCGACCGCAGATTGGCTGCTTCGGACGAACGGCAATAAGCTTGTTTCATGTTGTCGCCGGCCTTATGCGCTGATTAGATCGGGAGGCAAATGCGATTGCCGAATGCACGTGATGCCATCGTACCGGGGGATAAACTTGAGAATTACCTTCTCGATTTGGCTCATCCTTTTGTCGGCTTGTTTGCGGTGGCAGAAAAGCGGCGTCAAGCCCCCCCACTCCGTAAAGGAGCGTGGCTTCCAGCGAGCTTCACGCTCCAAAGGTCGCCGCGGCGACCGAAAACATTCGTGTCAATTGGTGTTCATTCGTGGTTAACCGTTTCCTTGCTGCTTTTGCTCCCAGTTTTCTGTATGGGCGCCGATTGGAAGAATTTTCGTGCCGATGCGAAGCGAATGGAAGAGAGAATCAAAGAGCTGTCCCAATTCGGAGCAAACAGCGACGGAGGAGTGAGCCGCGTTGCGTTCAGCGATGCCGACGTTGAGGGTCGTAAATACATAAGATCCTTGATGGAAAAGGCAGGACTAAAAGTCAGTGTCGATGCTGCGGGAAATATCATTGGCCACAGGGAAGGGCGTCATCCGAAGCTTCCGGTAATTTTGTTCGGTTCTCACATTGATTCCGTTCCGCATGGCGGGAACTACGACGGCGATCTGGGAGTTCTCGGTGGATTGGAATGCATCGAAATCCTGAATCAACAAAACTTCCTGACCGCTCACCCACTGGAGCTCATCGTATTTTCCGATGAAGAAGGCGGACTGACCGGAAGCCACGCAGTTGCCGGCGAACTTAGTCGGCAAGCACTTCAGCTAAAGAGTCACAGTGGAAAGACCATCGGAGAAGGAATTCGCTTCATCGGCGGCGATCCGGACAACCTAGAATCAGCCAAACGAAATCCTTCTGAAATTCTCGCCTATCTGGAATTGCACATTGAACAGGGTGGAATTTTGGAAGCGGAAAAAATCAACATCGGCGTTGTCGAAGGAATCGTGGGAATCAACGTGTGGGACGTCACCGTC
>QHMS01000157.1:0-594 GCA_003217895.1 Verrucomicrobiota bacterium | reverse complement strand
AGGTTGCTACCGTCGGAAGGATTCAAGCCGAGCCGGGCGCTCCGAATGTAATTCCCGGGAAAGTAATGATGAGCCTGGAGATTCGCGATCTGGAGAAATCGAAAATCGATCTGGTATTTGAAAAAGTGAAGAAGTCTGCTGAAAAAATCGCCGCGGACACAGGCACGACAATTTCTTTCGCTGCGCTCGATGTCACTGCGGTTCCAGCGCCCACAGATCAAAGGCTTCGTAAGGTCATTCAACAAACAGCGACAGATCTGGGTTTGACAACGAAGCTGATGCCAAGTGGCGCAGGCCACGATGCTCAGGACATCGCGCGCATTGCTCCTATCGGAATGATCTTCGTTCCAAGCGTCGGTGGAATCAGCCATTCGCCAAAAGAATTTACAACAGCCTCGGATATGGCGAACGGCGCCAGCGTTTTGATGCAATCAATTTTGAAGCTGGATGAAAAAGGCTTGTAGCTTGACGCGATCATTGCATGGCTGTTCTACAATCTTCGTACTTCCTACTTCTTACTTTCCAAGATCCGCGCCACCGCCGAATTCTTCGAGCGCCAAATTGGCTGCCTCAGGCGAACAGCAATAAGTCCTA
>QHMS01000156.1 GCA_003217895.1 Verrucomicrobiota bacterium | reverse complement strand
GAAATCGGTGGGCTGGACAGTGCTCGGATCCGTCGGATCGCTTAGTTGAACAGAGAAATCCACCGGCTGCGTGTTGATCACGCTGTCACAATGTGGGTCAGCGATGTACACAATACAAGGCGAGGGCGTTGGTGTCGGACTTGGAGGTATTGTTGCAGTTGACGTGGCAGTCGCAGTTGCGGTTGGACTTGGCGGCAACGTAGCAGTCGCTGTCGCTGTCGCTGTTGCAGTAGCAGTTGGTGTAAATGTTGCGGTAGCTGTTGCTGTAGAAGTAGGTGTTGATGTAGTGGTAGGCGTAGCAGTAGATGTGGGCGTGGGCGTTGGTCCCGGAAGCCTGAAGGCATAGACCTTGTTATCGGCACCGAAGTAGATCCGACCACGAGCGACGATGCCAGTGTTCCACTGGCGCGTGCCGGACATCAGTTCGTTAGTACCGCCGCCGGTATAAATGACTGCGCCGGTATCTCCGTCGTAGGCATGCAAGCGCTGGTCACCACCGCTCGTGGCCGCGTACCAGACGATCATGTTATTCGTCCCGTCAGTTGTCGTCACCCAGGGCGAGCCCCGCCCGTTCTGACTTTGACTCCAGGCGAACACGATCGTGGGCGGATTCGTCGCGGTAATTCTGTAGGCCCTGATGGTGCCGGCGTCGTTGTGAAATCCAATATATGTTCCCTGGCTTGTATGATACGTGACAGCCGAGGTCCCTCTGTTAGTACCGGAAACATTCGTCTGGACCACCGGTAGCGCGATACCGCCGAGATTGTTGCGGTTGAGCAGATAAGCATTGCTATCTTTGCCCAGAGCGAGCACAAGTTGCGAAGGCGTAGCTCCGGGCACATCGACCATCGTCGCGCTGACACCGCCGAGATCGGTGTCGCTGTTATCGAGCGAGAACCAGTTGGTAGGCGCCCAGTAGTCAGTCGGCTGACCCGTCCAGGTCGGCCCAGCTTGCAGACGGATGATGGCTTCGCCGCCCATCCAGTTGCCGCCTGTGTTAAAGGTATTCCCTGTGATTACGAACATGTTTGTGCCGTCGCTAGCTACGCCGCCGTGTCCCCAAATTCCACCGCCGGTCGCTGTCGTCGCCCAGCCGTGCACGTTGGTAGGGTTGTTAATATCGACGCCGACCACCCAGCCATGATAAATGCCGCAGTCGCCCACATAGCCAGAGTAGGACGAGTATACGATCCCGTTTACTAGCGCCAATCCACCGCGTTGTTCCTGCGCCAGAGAAACGAACGGGATTCCGTTGTAAATGGCGGTGGCGTTCAGGTCCACCGGCCAACCCGGAGTCGTGACGCCGGTATCTACGTTCAACGAATAAATGAAATGTTTTGTGGGTGAGCCATTGATGAGTGCGTCGAAGAAAAGTCGACGGGACGCTAGATCGACAACCGGCGTGCCGGTGATGCCAGTGGGATTAAACCCTCCGCAAGGCGTGGTTGGGACGGGCGGACCAATATCGGTGCGGGACCAGATCGGGAGGCCTGTTGTGGCATCAAGCGCGTACACGTTGTTCGATTCGGTTACGGCAATTATAGTCGGCCTGCCATTTGGCCCGTCGTCAATGTAAAGCGGCTGAGCGTAAACGTTGCCGGAAATTGTGCCGTCAAACCCTAGGTCGCGTACCAGATTAGCAGCGGCAGAAGGCGTAAAGGCCGAATCGATGTAAACGCCGTCGCGCGAAACATTGTTGTGCTCCTGGGTCACGTTCACCTGCGCGCTTGCGGGCACAACGCCGCTCCACAAAATGGCAACCAGAAGTGAAAAAGTGGAAACCAACGATTTCATACGCCCGCCCTCGATACGTTCGCCCTACTTTTACCATATTGCACCGAGCCGTTGTCAAGCATTGCGACAAAATAATTGCCCGCGAAACGGACTGCGCTTCTGCAGAAGATTATCGTCGCGTCGGCGGTCACGCGGAATCAATAACTACTCGGTGCGAGCTCCTACGGTGTCTTGACTACGTGCGATCCACTCCTGCTGATTTCCATCTCCACGCTCACCTTCTGAATCTCTGCCGCCTGCTCTTTCACCATTGTGACGAGAGCTTCAATTTGTTTTTCCTGGCGCGCAATAGCCGCTTCCTGTTTCTCCATTTTGCGGTGTGCTTTGAGAAACTCGTTGAGCAACATCGCGTTTACCTGGTCGTAGCGCACAGTGTACGGTCTCCCTGCGTCGTCGCGCACCACCAGATCAGGATTCATCTTTTCCACTTCCTCGGCTACAAGCCCGAATTGAGCTAGGCCCTCTTGATCAATCTCTTGATCGTAGCAGAAACTCACCGGCTTTAACCCGAGAATCGCTTCGCTTTCCTTACCCATAGGTCTGATTTCACGCTTGAAATGCGCCGATGAAGGAGCGACGCCAAGTTGACCGGCAGCGTTTACAACAACCGCCGTGCCTGTCACTGCACTGCCACTGATACCTTTAATAAAGGCTCTCGTTTGCAGGGTCCCAATACGGGTCGTGTTGGATTCGCCTCCTACACCGACGCTTCCGATGTCGATATTGTTACTGCCGGTAGTGAGATTGGCTCCAGCGTTTGCACCCACGGCGATGTTGGATAAGCCGGTTGAGTTATTCAAAAGCGCGTGATGACCAACGGCCGTATTGCGGGCGCCACTCGTATTGTGAAAGGCTACCTGAAAGCCAACGCCAGTGTTGCTGTCCGCATTGGCGGTTTTGAATGCACTCTCGCCGACCGCAGTATTTTCCTTGCCCGTGGCGTTATTAAGCAGCGCCTGAAAGCCATCGGCAGTGTTGTTGTTAGCGGTACTGTTGTGAACCAGCGCAAACGCACCGGTCGCAGTGTTTTGCGTGCCGGTCGTATTGCGGAAGAGCGCCTCAAAACCGGTAGCCGTGTTGTTGTCGGCCGTAGTATTACTGATTAGCGCATTTACGCCGGTGGCGGTATTTTGGTCGCCGGTAGTATTGTTGGCAAGGGCGTTGACCCCATAGCCGGTATTCAAGGAGCCTGTGGTGTTGGCAAACAGTGTAAAAACACCGGTCGCAGTATTGTCGCTACCACTGGTATTGCTAACCAGCGCCACAACACCGATGGCTGTATTGTCATTGCCCGTGGTATTGTTAAAGAGCGCCTGAAAACCGACTGCTGTGTTGTTAACGCCGGTTGTCAGGTTAAAGAGGGCGCTGTTGCCTTCGGCAGTGTTAGCGCCGGGATAGCCTCCATCTGGCGGAGGGGGCGGTAGGACTGCTTGCGTGCTGGGCGAAAGCCTAAAGCAGACGAGCACCAGCGCGATGAGAAATACTGGAGTTCCTTTTTTTAGGTGAATCAGTGTGTGCATGGGACATTTCCTTTCAGTTTCCCCGCCGTGTTAATTGCGCAGATTGAAGATCTGGAAGAGGCGAAGAGCCTGGCGGGGAAATGTCCTCCGTCTGATTCAGATCCGTTTAGCAGCGTTGAGCTTTGAAAAAACGCGCCAGGATTGTCAAGCTTAAAGCGAGAAAAGTCGTCGTCGGACGCCCTATAACCGTTTTGACTGATCGTTCAAGACTGTTTGCGGCGCGGTATGCGCGCAGGATCAATCTCTTTGTTATAACGGAACCTAACTGGTTTGAGCGCATAGAGCGCTTCGCTGGCATCGCCCCTAGGCCTGATTTCTTCTTTGAACCGCTTCGACGAAGTGCTGGTTCGAAGTTTGTGCTTCGAGTTAATCAAGGACCGGCATTCCGTTGGCGGAGGTTTGCCCGAAAATGCTCTTTATGTAACAGGCATTGCTCATCAGCCGGAGTCTTTTGCCGGCTTTTTCTCGCCGGCTGAAGACGGCTTCGCGGCTTCTTTCGGCGCAGCGGATTTTTCGCCACCCTCGGCTGCTTTCGGGGCAGACTCCTTTTTGGCCGCCTCTTTGTACGACTGGCTCCGATAATCGGTGGCGTAGAACCCTGATCCCTTGAAAATCAGACCCGCACCGGTGCCCAGCAAACGTTTCACCTTCCCATGCCCCCACTTCGGCAACTGGCAGAACTCCTTCGGACACTCCCGGAACGGCTCGTCGCGCATGGACTGGAACGCTTCGAAGTTTTGTCCGCACTTCTGACACGAGTACTCGTAAGTTGGCATGAGGAATCGCTGGGAAGTCTGCCTTAAACAAATTACAATTCAACTCCTGGGCCGATGGTGATTGACGACCGCCACGCTTAACACATGCTTGTGGTGTGATAAGAAAAGGAACAGCACAGATGGCAAAAGAAAAAATACTTACCAAACATCCATTGGGTAAAAGCGGACGAAATATCGACGGGCAAAAGTACGACACACTGAAGAAAGCTATCGTGTCGGCTTTGAAATATAGAGAACTCACTCACTCCGAACTGTTCGACCAGCTCCATAACAAGCTGAAGAATAAATTCTCAGGGAGTGTAAGCTGGTATGGAGAAACCGTTAAACTCGACTTAGAAGCGAGAACAATGATAGAACGAACGTCTTCAAAACCTCAAAAATATCGGCTCAAACCGAACTAACCACCATGAAAGCAAACGAACCGACCGTCTACGGCGTCACTAAAATCGCGCAACTCTTTCCCAGCATCAGGAAGATCAAGAACAAATCACTGCGCGAAAAGGTCGCGGCGGTGTGGAATGAAGCGATCACCACAGGCTGCGGCGGAAAAGGATGGACCTTCGATGAGCTGCGCAAGGTGAAGTTCACACTACTTGCGGGCGACATCAACATGACCTTTGTCGAGCATCTGAATTCCTGCGCGCGGCAATGCAGCGCTATCGCCGACGTCCTCAAGAAATCCTTCCGATGCAGCATCCCCATTCAGCGCGATTATCTCATCGCGGGGGTGCTGCTGGCTGACGTGGGCAAACCGCTCGAGTACGACAAAGATGCATCGGGCAAAGTGATCCAGGGAAAATTCGGACAGCAAGTGCGCCATCCATTCAGTGGTGTCGCGCTCGCATACAAGCATGGCATTCCCGGCGAAGTCCTGCACATTATCGCCACGCACAGTCATGAGGGCGACAAAGTGGAGCGCTCGATCGAGTCGATCATTTTTCATCACGCTGATTTCGTGGACTTCGACATTGCCAAGCTTCTTGGAAAACGAGCCGCGACGAAGTAAGCGATAAGTTCGTGCCACGACACACGAGAATTGAAAGTAGCGCCTGGACGGTGTCTGATTTAGTGAATGCCGCCTAAAGAGATTACGCAGCTTAAAGATGCAATCCGAGCAACCCACGGTTGCGAATCGCTTCACGTCGAATCCGTTCCTGTAAAAGAAGTTTTCGAGGGTCAAACCGTATGGGAAGGAACGGTTGAAGTTTTCGATCTTGTCGGCCATCTCCAAGCGAAACGCGCCTATGCGTGGACGTATCCCGACGGCGATCAAAATAAGACGTTCACCGTGCTTGGTATTCCGCCCGTAGATTCGCCGCAATCAGCCGTGAAAGTGGCAATCGCGGCGAAGGGACACCAATCAAAATGAACAAACCTCAACGCATCACTCTGTTTGCTGCCGTTGGCCTTATCATCGCGATGTGCCTTTATCCGCCGCGCTTCCGCGAGGTGTACGGTCGTCACATGTCTGGCGGCTACTACTTTATCCTCGATAACTGGCACTACAACGATCCGATAGATTTCAGCCGATTATTCAGCCAGATTGTAGTTGTACTGGTTATTACCGCGCTTCTCGTTGTGGCGTTTAAGAAATCAAATTAGGGCACTACCGAAAATTGACGCGAATTTTTTCACCCATTTATTAGTGTGATTCGCGTAATTCGCGGGAGACTTAGAAGTTTATATGGGTTTGACGCTGGTTGAGAAAATTGCAGCGCGTCACGCAGACGGCCTCGCTCCGGGCACAGTGGTGCGCAGCGGCGATTTCATTTCAATTCGTCCGCGGCATGTGATGACGCACGACAACACCGGCGCCGTGATCCCGAAATTCAAACAGATCGGCGCGACGTCGATCGCCGACCCGGCGCAACCGGTGTTCGCCATTGATCACGACATTCAAAATACGTCGCCGGAAAATCTGGCGAAATACGCGAAGATCGAAGCGTTCGCCGCCGAGCATGGAATCGATTTCTACCCGCCGGGGACCGGCATTTCCCACCAGGTGATGGTGGAACAAGGCTACGTCGTTCCCGGCGCGATGGTCGTGGCCAGCGATTCGCACTCGAATCTCTACGGCGCGATGGCCGCGCTGGG